>JBBQXO010000129.1:0-13281 GCA_038209595.1 Chitinophagales bacterium | reverse complement strand
TATGCCCTCTGTACCCTCCCTTGCGGTTCAAAAAGGCAGGAAAAATCACTCTGCGAACCTTGCGATAAAGCTTTGTGTTCTTTGCGTTAAAAACCATTTTGAGGCAGCAGGAAACAAGGTAACAAAATGGCGACATACTCTGATTAACCTCACACCCCATGCGATTTTCTGATCCAAAAAAGCAGGAAAAATCTCTCTGCGAACCTTGCGATAAAACTTTGTGCTCTTTGCGTTAAAAACCATTTTGAAGCAGCAGAAAACCAGGTAACAAAATGCCCATACGCTCTGATTAACCCTATTCCTTCTCTACCCTTGCGGTTCAAAAAAGCAGAAAAAATCACTCTGCGAACTTTGCGATAAAGCCTTGCACCCTTTGCGTTAAAAACCATTTTGAAGCAGCAGGAAACAAGGTAACACAATGGCGACATGTTCTGATTAACCTCATACCCCATGCGATTTTCTAATCCAAAAAGGCAGGAAAAGCACTCTGCGAACCTTGCGATAAAACTTTGTGTTCTTTGCGTTAAAACCATTTTGAAGCAGCAGGAAACAAGGTAACACAATCGCTACATGCTCTGATTAACCCTATTCCTTCTCTACCCTTGCGGTTCAAAAAAGCAGGAAAAATCACTCTACGAACTTTGCGATAAAGCCTTGCACCCTTTGCGTTAAAAACCATTTTGAAGCAGCAGGAAACAAGGTAACACAATGGCTACATGCTCTGATTAACCTCACACCCCATGCGATTTTCTGATCCAAAAAGGCAGGAAAAAAATCACTCTGCGAACCTTGCGATAAAGTTTTGCAGCCTTTGCGTTAAAAACCATTTTGAAGCAGCAGAAAACCAGGTAACAAAATGCCCATACGCTCTGATTAACCCTATTCCTTCTCTACCCTTGCGGTTCAAAAAAGCAGGAAAAATCTCTCTGCGAACCTTGCGATAAAGCTTTGTGTTCTTTGCGTTAAAAACCATTTTGAGGCAGCAGGAAACAAGGTAACAAAATGGCGACATACTCTGATTAACCTTATGCCCTCTGTACCCTTGCGGTTCAAAAAGACAAGAAAAATCTCTTTTCGAACCTTGCGATAAAACTTTGTGCTCTTTGCGTTAAAAACCACATCACGCATCACCCAAACCTAAAGCATCAATCTACAATAAAGTCCAGATTATTTCACTGAAACACATTCCTAATAGTCGCTTAATCATATCAAATTATACACTTTAAGCGAGCATTAAAAATACATCTCTCGCTTAAAATAACATTTTCTATAACTTTAAGCGAGTAATAAATTTGCATTAATCGCTTAATCCTTCTAATTTTAGCCTTTAAAGCGAACAATAAACAAATAATATGATTGGCAGGGAGCACGAAGAGACACTTTTACAAAAGGCATTGAAATCAAAGAAATCTGAATTACTAGCCATAATTGGTCGCAGAAGGGTGGGCAAAACCTTTTTAATTAAAACAGTATATGAGAAAGACATCCGGTTTTATATGACCGGCATGCAAAACGGAGAAAGATCAGAACAATTGAGGCATTTTAGCGAAAAACTAGCTGCTTACAGCCGATCTGGCATTCCCCTGAAAATCCCGGAAACCTGGAGTGAAGCGTTTGATCAATTACGAATACATTTGGAAAGCTTTAAAGGAAAGAATAAACAAGTCGTATTTTTTGATGAGGTTCCCTGGCTATCTACTCACCGTTCGGGATTCTTAGAAGCACTGGATTATTTTTGGAATGATTGGGCATCCACAGCCAATATTGTTGTAGTCATTTGTGGATCGGCGGCTTCGTGGATGCTTGAAAATATTGTACAAAACAAAGGGGGCCTTCACAACCGGATTACACAACTTATAAGGCTGAAACCATTTACCCTGAAAGAAACAAAAACCTATTTATCAGCACAAGGCGTGCAACTCGATTTGTATCAGATTTGCCTGATTTATATGGCTATGGGAGGTATCCCACATTACCTGCAAGGAATAAAACCCGGCGAATCGGCATACCAAAACATCAACCGGCTTTGTTTTGAAAAAGACGGTTTACTTCGCCATGAATTTCAGAATTTATACAAAGCGCTGTTTGATCATGCGGATAACCATATTGAAATTATTAAAGTCCTTTCTAAAAAGTGGAAAGGCCTCACAAGAAATGAAATAATTAAAACTACAAAGTTTACTAATGGAGGCGGCTTAACTAAAATACTTACTGAATTGGAAGAGTCATCATTTATTAGTGTTAATGCTCCCTTCGGTAAAAAGAAAAAAGATAGCCTTTACAGACTGAGCGATGAATACAGTATGTTTTACCTGCATTATATAGAAAAGTCTACTTCAACAGAAAAGGATGCATGGCTTGCCGTCACAAAATCAGCTTCTTACCTGGCATGGAGTGGATATGCCTTTGAATCTCTCTGTATTAAACACACTCTTGAAATAAAAAAAGCTCTTGGAATTTCAGGAGTATTTACGGAAATAAGTAGTTTTTATGAACCTGGAAACAAAGAAAAACAGGGTTATCAGATTGATGTATTAATAGAAAGGGATGATCGTTGCATTAATCTTTGCGAAATGAAATTTTATAACTCGGAATACACCATTACCAAAGACTATGCCCAAAAAATAAGGCAAAAAAAAACAGGCTTTGCGGAAACTACAAAAACAAAAAAGCATACTTTTATAACGCTTGTTACCACTTACGGCCTTTTAAAAAATGAACAAAGCTTAGGATTAATTGATCAGGTTATAACCTTGAAAGATTTGTTTTAGAGCAACCTTTGGAATATACAATTGGGTGAAGATATTATCACCTCATCCCTACTTACAAAAGCCTTTGATCAAGAGTTATTTTTTCTGAGTTTAGCAATAAGAGACTTTTGAAAAAAGGGTGCAGGGGATTGAATAAATAATTGAAGCTTTCAGGCTCAATCACTGAGGGTACTTTTAAAGAAATAAATTTCCCTTCTTTGGCAAAATCATCCCCAATTTTTTTTAACTGAAAGGGGGCTGATGTCGCTCTCCAATTTGCCGGAAGTGCTGTCTCCGCTATTTCAGAAAACCAACTTTTTGGTGATGATCCTATTGCATTTTCGGCAAATTCTTTAAAGAATTTAGTGTTTAGTTCAAGTCTTAATTTGCAATAATCCCTTTTTTGATTCACCATCGTCATATGTGCAAGCGCCTCTAGATAAGCTAGCGCCGGATTTTCTGCAGTATATAACAAGCGGGTTCCCTTGCTGTTCCATCTTCCTCCATACAAAAAAGCCCCTTCACCTGATAAATCATTTGCATAAGTGCAAGCTGTGATTCGATAAAATTTCACAAAGGATGATTGATTGATTACAATAATAGATTGGAAGTCGCTTGTAAAAACCACTTAGTTAAAGCCTGCCAATTTTATAACCCCGGAAAAAAGATGTAATTCATTCCCTCTCAATGGTAAATAAGGAACTTATGAAATTGGTACAAGGCAGTATTAGCCGGATTTAGTGCCACCCTGATGTACATTTTTTATAGCCCTTAGGCAAATACCCCATGCTCAATACGCCCCAATTCATCGAATAGCATTTGAATACCCAAGGAGGTATCTAAAAAAGACTTGGGAATGCAATGCCCAAGAGCCGGCACCTCTGCCTGCATCCAATGGTGAAAGGAATTTCGATCCCCAAATACTTCTTCGCCACGACTGTACAGCATAGCAATTTCGACGGCTCTTTCACTGAGGCGTTTGTTTAAAATTTCATCTTCTTCATAACGGCGCAGAGTACGATCAGTTACTTCGAGGATATATGCCATTTCATAAATATCGAGACCGGATTTTGCCATCAGGCTATCAAGTGCCCCTCTTTTTAAGCCCTTGCGTATAAGTGATAAACGCTCTTCGGGCTGATGTATAGGGGATACAGGCAACCCAAGAAAGGAACTTGGACCAATACCAACTGTGTAATAGGCCGCAGGCTCTTCGGTAAGTATTATTGATTTTGGATTTTTAACCTTGGCTGCATCGATTGGTTTTTTCTTTTTTAGTGCCATAAAAACATTTTTCCAAATTTACAGGACATTTTTCAGATTTCCAATTTTTAAGCCAACATTTATAATATTTTTTTCAATAGCCGATGTCGGATTTCATACGTTAACACCTATAGAAAATGACCTAAAACTAAAAGAGCCCGCCAAACCGGCAGACTCTTTTTTTGAAACAGATTATCCATATTTAAGGACAGAAGCCTATTCTCCCAAAGTCGTAGTTCCTTTACTTCTCCAACTTCTATGTTTGGCACCATCCATTTTTACAATTTTTGGCGTAAATCTTCCAAGCACAACCACCAGTCCTTTTTGGGAGGCCATTACCTCTTCGATATCCTTGTAAGCGAAAGGCGATTCATCCAATCCACCTCCTAACAATTTCACCCCGAACTTTTTAAGCTCTGCTCTAAATTGTTTATCAGTGACAGAAGCGATTGCTCTTGTCCGGCTCATCTTTCTTCCGGCACCATGAGAAGCGGAGTTGATACTTGCCATTTCACCCTTCCCTTTTACAATAAACCCATCTGCCGTCATAGAACCCGGAATAATTCCCAACACATCTTTACCAGCAGGGGTGGCACCCTTTCTATGCACAATCAACTCCTGCCCTTCCCATTTTTCCTTCCAGGCAAAATTGTGATGGTTCTCTACCATTTTCAGGGGCTTTGATCCCAACTGTTTAGCAATTTTCTGATGGATGATGTGGTGGCAGGCACTTGCATAATCTCCGGCAAGGTTCATGGACAGCCAGTATTCTTCTCCTGCATCTTCCTCCAAACCCAGCCACGCCAGGTTTTTGGCATCATGCGGCAACCTTCTTTTGCTGATAGCAATGCGGGTATAATGGTTGGCAATATTTGCCCCCAAAGCCCTTGAACCAGAATGGGATAATAATCCCAGATACCTTCCAGCTTCTACACCCAATATGGCATCCTTTTCCGCAAGTACAACTTCGCCAAATTCAACAAAATGGTTACCAGAACCCGAGGAACCCAATTGTTTCCAGGCCCGGCCATGAAGGTTTTTCAGCAACGGTATTTGAAAGAACAAATCGTTTTCCATGACCGCATGATTGGAAGCCTGATCAAATTGGCCGCCGCTGCCAAACAAGGTTGCCTCATGCAATTCCCTGACAAAATAGGCTTCCTTTTGCAACAGTACTTTTGGATCTATATCGAAGATGCTTAAACACATTCTGCAACCAATATCCACACCAACTCCATAAGGGATTACAGCATTTTTAGTTGCCAAAACACCTCCAATAGGCAATCCATATCCACTATGGGCATCGGGCATTAAAGCTCCCGCCACACTGATGGGTAATTTTGCAGCAGTATACATTTGATGCATGGCACCTTCTTCAATATGTTCCTGACCAAATACAGAGAAAGTAATGCCGGATTGGTTCAGCGAAATATCGGCTCCTTCAGCAGGAGGCTTAGGCAATAAAGGGGTAGCAATAGCTGACAGAATTTTATCTTCTGCATAATCTTGCGGGTTCTCTAAAATTGCCCTTAGTAAAGCCTCTACTTCTTCCTGTGGCGTATGCTTGTAGTGCTTATGCATGGTATGCATAGCCACGCTGATGACCGGATCCTCAGGATACCCAAGGGTTCTCAATAATTTTCCGGTTATTTTTAATTTACTCATTTTTTTCCTTTTAAATGGCAGGTCATTCTTTCTAAAAATTCCCTTACCTGTAATGTTTAAAAAAGCACCCGATACCGGTTTGATACCGGATGCATGATTAAGAGGGAGGGACAAATATCTGCCGCATCTGTTCTACCAGTAAACCGTTTCCATTTACACTGATATGACTGATTTTATCGGCAATTTTTTCTACATATTCCATCTCTTTCAGTTTCCACAGCATGCTGTTATCTTCCATTAGCTTGGCAGTGTTCAGCAAGCTTCGGGTACTCGCAGTTTCTTCCCGGCGCATGATGGTATTAGACTGTGCTTTTTTCTCTGCAATCAATACCTGATTCATTATTTCTTTTACATCACCGGGCAGTATGATATCCCGGATACCAAACTGATCTACCTCAATACCAAAAGCCATAGCCGATTGCCTTAACTGCTCCAGTACTACAGGACCAATGCTTTCTTTTTTATCGAGCATTTCATCCAATCCGTATCCGGCAATATAGGCACGCAAAGCCAACTGAAAAGAAACATACAATTGCTTGTCGTATTCTTTGTTTTGCAGCATGGCTTTTTCCAGATCCACCACCCGGTATTGTGCCCAGGCATTTACCCGAAGTGCCGCTTTATCCTTTGTCAGCATTTCCTGTCCGTTTATTTCCAGTTGCTGCCGCCGCATGTCTGCTTTGGATACCAAAACAGGGATACTATTTTTCCACCAGTAATAAGTACCCGGTGCAAGCTGCCGCACAAAAACGCCATCTACAAACAACAATGCTTTTTCATGAGCCTGAACCTCATAAGTTCTAACCCAGGCGCCTAGCATTGGCTTGCTCAATAGGGTCCGGTCAATAGAGTCAGGGATTTCTACTTCACTGTTGTCTACCAAAACAAACGCTGTTTTAATCACTGATTTCCAGAAAGGGTACCGGCCAGCCGAAAGAACTGCTTTGAGTAAACCGCTTTCAAACTGCAAAGCAATCTGATGATTTTGAACTTCTACCACCTCCAGTTTTTCGGCAAGTAGAGCATCCTGCAACAGGATATCCAATGCAACAGGTGGTACAAAAAGTTTGGTCAATTCATAGACCAGCACTTTCTCTCCCTGCCAGAACCAATGCCATCCGGCGGTCACAAACTTTTGGTAGGCTCCATTTTTGATAACCAAACCTACCTGTTGGTTATTCAATCTTAGCGTTTTCATTTCATTTTAATTATAAAAAGTTAACAATCATTGTTTATAAAAAGGAACTGTTTTCCGTCCCCCTAAACACGGAGGCTGATTTCCATTAAAATTTTCCATGAGGGTTTTTGTATCACTTCTATTTTCTCAATTAAAAAATAGTCTGTATTCAAAAAGCCAAACCGAATCAAAAAACTTCCATCGGCTGCTGGTGTTTTCCGGGTTTTCCAAACCCAATCGACCATGGTCAATTGAAATTCAGTAAACTTCCAACAGTTCCCTTTTTTGGGGTCACCATTTTTTGGGAAGCGGTGTACTTCTTTCTACATTAAACGTGTAGTACTCTTACCATTTGAGTTATTCCATCTTACTGGAAGCAGGATTCGAACCTGCATAAACTAAACCATGCTCTACCACTGAGCTATCCTTCTGTTACAAAAGAGAAGGGATTGAACCTTCGACACTGGTTCTTGTGGAGATATATGTACCAAGGATGCAATAGCATACAATTGGCTACAGCCGCTGCACTGTGTTGCTTTTAAAAAACAATCACCTGTTTTGCTATCAATGGGCATATATCTTCTTGCCGTGAAGCAAGCTTTTTATAACATCCTGAACTTTACTGTTCAGGAATGTCAATCATTTAAAATTATGCATGTAACGCAACCTCTCTGCGGCGAAAACCAATCACTTCCATTTTTGGCTCCTCTACGGTTGCCTCATGTGGATGACAAATTTCTGCAATGGTCATAGGTGCGACAACATCCGTTTCAAATCCCAAATACGCTGATAATCGACTTGCCTTTCCTACGGATAGTTTTCCAAATTCGTATTTGGCTATTAAACGGCCTTTCCGCATCAGCGCACTATCCACCATCGTTAGCGAACTATTGAAAGTGCAGATTAACTGAACATTCAAAAAATCAGCCAATAAACCATCCGAAATATTTAGCAGGTTCGAAACCGAAGACTGACTTGAATATTTCCGATCCATGATGATATTTTCAGCATCTTCAATGATTAATACTGTGTTGGGATAATCCATCAACAGTTCTATAAAATCAGGATTCATTAAGTTGCCCGCTACAGATGGTGACAAAAACAAAACCCTTTTTTTAAGCTTCCCAACCAAATAGCGGAGATAGGTAGTTTTGCCTGTTCCCGGCAAACCATGCAGCAATACAATCCCCTTATCATTTTTCTGGGAAAGTCGTTTACGTATAACTTCATCTACCCCTTTAAAATCATCTTCATAGTACAAATCCAAATCAAGCTTCGTCCTTTTAATTTCCATTCCCCTTAGTTCAAGGCAGTTTCTACCCTGTATGATCAGGTTGATTTCCAAAGGTTGTTTGCGCTCCTTGTGTTTAAAAGTGCTGATCAATTTTGTCAGTTCTTCTATAAACAAGGATTGGGAATCATCATGATAAATTTCGGCATAATTTTCTTCAAATACCAGCAAACAACGGTTGCTTAAAACCAGAAGTGTTTCATCAAACTGATAACCCTTTTTTTGATTTTTAAACCACTTCTTCTGATGGGTCTGCTTCACCAATTCCGGGTAAACCTGCTTTACTTTTTGCAATGCCTTTTCTCCATTGATCTTACCGATATAATTGATATCTGGCAAGGCATTGAAACAATATAGATACATCGTTCTTGCATCAAGAAAAGAATCATTGAATACCTGTTTGGCTTCTAGTTTATTTTCCCTTATTATATTTTCCATAATCCATTTTTTAAACTGCATACCATACTTTTAAGCAGGGTATGCAGTTGTTTAAAATTCGTATCAAAATTTATTTACCAGGCTTTACTGTACCACTTTATTAGCACAACTCGAACTGGCAAAAGCGTCTGGTTTAGCCCTGAAAGCAAAACCCATCCCGAGGATATAGCCCATGGCATCTTTTAACGCATCATTGCTTTTAAATTTCGGATTGGTGTTGATGTCTGCATGTATTTCCATATCTACCCCAAACCGGGAAAAAACAGAACACAGATGATAAGCCACCTCAATGCTCTTGGCAACTTCCTCGAGCATCCTTTGCTTTACTGACATTTTCAATAAAGAAGTTTCCGGAAGGATGTACATAAATCCCCCTTTTCCCTTTCTGAGAAAAACCACCACAGTAGCGAAATCAGTAACACGTCCTTTTACCTGACTATCGGTACCAATACAAACTTTCATGTCGAAGCCCATACTCAGCTCCTTTTGTAAAACGGCGCTGATTTCTTCGGCAATCGGGATCAAAACCCTTCTGCCGCTCCCTGTCCTCCATCTGTACACTTGTTCCATAGTTACCTCCTTTCCTTTTACTTACTGTGGTGCCCCGTGGAATTGAACCACGATCTCCGGGATTTCACTCCGGCGCATACATCCATTCTGCCAAAGCACCCGATTCACTTTAGAAAAATGGGTCCCCGCTGCATCTCACGGGGAACACCATTTCCTCCTTTTGCACATATCTTCTGTCACTCATTTATTTATTAAAATACTTTTAATCCTGTTTCACTGACATAAAAAAACCCGGTCGACAATTGCCACCGGGTTTTACATTTGAGGTACAATCTGCACCTTCAGGTATATAAAATATCCGGTAACTTTCTTATAAAATCATTTCTATCCTCCATAGAAATCGTGAAGCGGCTTGTAAGCATAATACTCCCACAAAAGCATAATATTTTTTTATCATGCATTATTTCCATCTCGTCTATTTTCCTATGTTGATTCAGCATATTTTATTCACTACTTTACTTTTAAAAAATTTAATCCGCCACTCCTGCACATAATAATCATCAATAAAAAACCCCGCAATCTCTTGCGGGGTCTATATTTCATTGAATTTGATTTTTCTATCTCTTATCCTTTGCAATATATTTTCCGCAAGCCCTGTAATCCCCTGAGAGACCGAAGCTGTTTGATTTGTTTATATTTTGTGTCATTCGTTTTATTATTTTCTATTGCGTTGCAAAGTTGAATTAATTTTCTTGATACTGCCAAATTTATTTTAGAAAAATAAAAAAAATCTTTTTTTAGCCTTTTGTAAAAATTGAATGGCAGCTTAAAAATAAGACAAAGAAAGCTACCTTTAAATAGCTTCTTCGATTATATCTAACATAGCTAATCAGGCTAAAGCATCCTAAAAACTGTTTAGAAAAAACAATTTTAAAAGGTTCGATATTTTAGTAATTACTGATAAATAACCCTTCTGATGTTTAGGAGCAAGAGGTGAAAAAAATTATCAGCCTGCGAGTTTGGCAAGTAATACCTCATTTTGGAGGGTTAGAAAATCTACCTGTTTCTTTAATGAACAATTTTTGAAATACAATACAATAACGAGTTTGGGAGGTACCAAAAGTAGTAATAGGAAGAACATTAAAACCATTCTGATCCACCTCAACAAGTAAGTAAAATGTCATAAGAAAGATTTACATTTCGGAAAAAAGAACTAACGAAACCGAAGGGCCCGGATCAATTTCCGGTTTCTCCGGTCGGCCCGTGCATTTTGTAATGACAAAACTGCCCATACAGCAGCAGGCACCCACCCGATGATGGTGATTTGCAACAACAGGCACAGGATACCCGTCAAAATCTTTCCACGGAGCAGAAAAGAAAGGAATGGAAAAAAGATAGCAATTAAGGTCATTTGTATAAAAGTAAGAAATGTTGAATTGATTTTACAAAAAAATGGATGGATGGTTCTTGAAACGAATGATCGGCTATCCAAATATCAGCATGTTGTTTTGCTTGCCTGCTTCCCATATAAAACTACTTAAAATAGTGACCTATCTTAATGAGTGGCTATGAAATATTTCCCTAAAATCCTTCGAGGAATCCGATTGCCCTAAATTTTGAGTAAATGGTCAACATGTCCGAAATTTTTGTTTTACATTGCCAACTAAAAAGTTTGCTATGTGTAACTATATCTTATTACTTGCAGGGATTGGGCTATTAACAGCATGCAATCAACAAGAAACCGTTTTTAAAAACATAGAAGTGAAATATCCCGATACCGTAAAAGACACCTCCGTAGTGGAGGATTATTTTGGAACTGCAGTGGCTGATCCTTATCGCTGGCTGGAGGATGACAGAAGTGCCGAAACCGCTGCGTGGGTGAAGGCAGAAAATGAAGTCACCCAAAGCTATCTTTCGCAAATCCCATTTCGGGACGCCCTGAAAAAGAGATATGAAACCCTTTTTAACTATGAAAAATATTCCGCCCCTTTTACCGAAGGTGCTTTTATTTATTACTACAAAAACAGTGGACTACAGAATCAGAGTGTACTTTACCGGGAACCTGAAAAAGGAGGTCAACCGGAATTATTCCTCGATCCAAACGGATTTTCAAAAGATGGAACTACTTCCATGGCTGGGGTCAGTTTTTCAAAAGATGGCAGTATGGTAGCCTATAATCTTTCAGAGGGTGGCAGCGACTGGCAAAAAATAGCCGTCATGAATGCATTGACCAAAGAAATGTTGCCCGATACCCTGGAACTTAAATTCAGTGGGGCAAACTGGAAAGGAAATGAAGGTTTTTATTATAGCAATTATCAAAAAGCAAAAGTAGGGAATGTTTTATCTGCCAAAAATGAAAACCATAAATTATACTATCACAAATTAGGTACCCCGCAATCGGAAGATGTTGTAGTATATGGTACAGATGCCAACCCGGTACGCTATATAGACGGATATGTAAGTGAAGATGAAAAATGGCTTTTTATTAGTGCAGCTAATGAAACTTATGGCAATAGCCTTTACGTGAAAGACCTGACAAAGCCCGGCGGTGCGGTGGTACCCATGGTGGCCAACATGAAAAATCTGCATGACGTGGTAGATGTTGACGACAATTTCTTTTACCTGCAAACCGATCTTGATGCGCCTACAGGCAAATTGGTAGCAGCTCCAATAACCAATCCTGGAATGGCCAATTGGAAGACCCTGATTGAGGCCAGGCCAGAAGTACTCAGCGCATCTGCAGCCGGAGGTTCTCTCTTTTGTACCTATTTGAAAGATGCAGTAAACAAGGTGTATCAATATGACCATAACGGGAAAGAAATCCGGGAAGTGGCGCTGCCGGCTCTCGGTTCTGCCGGTGGCTTCTCAGGTAAAAAAGAAGAAAAGGAAACCTACTATGTTTTTACTTCTTACATCAATCCGCCGACGATATATAAAATGAACATTGCCGATGGCAAAACAGAGGTTTACAAAGAATCCAATGTGCAGTTTAACCCGGAAGATTACGAATCTACACAGGTATTTTATCCCTCGAAAGATGGAACTAAAATCCCGATGATTATTACCCATAAAAAGGGACTGGAACTGAATGGAAATAACCCCTGCCTGTTGTATGCCTATGGTGGATTTGGGGTAAGCCTGACCCCCTTTTTTAGTACCTCCAATATTCTTTTATTGGAAAATGGCGGTATTTATGCTGTTGCTAATTTGCGTGGTGGTGGCGAGTACGGGGAAGACTGGCACAATGAGGGAATTAAATTGAAAAAGCAAAATGTATTTGATGATTTTTATGCCGCCGCACAATATCTGAAAGACAAAAAATATACTTCAAAAGAAAAGCTCGCTATTGAAGGAGGCAGCAATGGCGGGCTACTTGTTGGCGTAAGTATAACACAGCATCCTGATATGTGTCAGGTAGCTTTTCCGGCCGTTGGGGTGATGGATATGTTACGCTATCACAAATTTACGGCTGGAGCAGGCTGGTCTTACGATTATGGCACTTCGGAGGATAATAAAGAAATGTTTGATTACCTATATGGGTATTCGCCGCTGCACAATATAAAACCCGCAAACTATCCTGCCACCATGGTTACTACCGCCGACCATGATGACCGTGTGGTACCGGCACACTCTTTTAAATTTACCGCGACTTTGCAGGCTAATCAAAAGGGTTCTAACCCGGTTCTGATCCGAATAGAAACAAATGCCGGACATGGTGCGGGTAAAAGTACGCAACAAACCATACAGGAGGAAGCAGATAAATGGAGTTTTATGTTTTATAATGTGGGCTTACATCCAGCTAAGCTGTAAGGGCATCTCTAAAGTTATCCCGGTTTTTAATTAAATGTAGGCTGCAATTATTACAAGGGGATAATATCATAATGAAAACCATCTTATTTCTTGTTACGGGCATTGTATTTTCTGTTGCTATCAGCAATTGTAAAGGACAGCAAAAGCCGGCCCAAGAACGATATATACCTGCGGAAAGACCCGCCGATCCTGCTAAATGGGTAGGCGGCCCTTTTGAAAATGCCGATTTTTTTTATGTTGGTATGCCGGAAAATATTCCTTCCTCAGACACAAGCATGGGCTGGCAAGAGCCCGGTCAAAAGATTTTGGTAAAAGGTACCATGTATCAAAAAGATGGGAAAACCCCTGCACCCGGCATCCTCCTTTATTTTTTACCA
>JBBQXO010000128.1:0-13282 GCA_038209595.1 Chitinophagales bacterium | reverse complement strand
GGAAAATCATACGCTATATATGCCACATAAAGTGCGCGGTAAGGTAGGTATTGATGCAATGGGGATTCTACCTGATTTTAAAGGTACGTTGATACACGATTTTTGGAAACCTTACAATAAATATTCCTGCAACCATGCATTATGCAACGTACATCACTTACGTGAGTTAAAACCTTGCCACCTTATCCGAATTACGCTGCCCCCTCGACAAAATCTCTTTGGGCGGATTTAATAGGTTGGTCACTATCAACGCCTCTTCCTCCAAAGCCTTAGTGACAATACTGTTCAGTTTTCCAATTTGCTCACTGCTATGCGTAAGGATCTCTTCAATTTCAGGATGCACCATGGGGATACTTTTATTTTGTAGTGATTTGCTAACCTTGTGACTAACAAATATAACATGATTAAAAAGGCTCAGACAGGCCGGGTAATGGCATAAAATAACTCGTCTTCAAAGATCCCGTTTTTAAAAATGGTTTTTTCAAACTTACCTTCAAAAGTAAAACCAGCCTTTTCTAAAACCCTTGCCGAACCAGTATTGCTACCAAAAGGCCGGGCATAAATACGGCGGATATCAAACTGAGCAAACCCATATTCAACTATTTCATTAACTGCCGCTGTTACAATACCCTTTCCCCAAAAAGACTTAGCCAGCCAATAACCCAATTCAGCATTCTTTTTCATGATATCCCCCTGTGGGTGAATACCGATACCCCCAACGGGTAAACCCTCCTGCAAAATGGCAAAGAAACGGTTGGGACTTTCACCGGACGCCATTTCTATAAACTTTTCCGCATCTGCCAGCCTATAGGGAAACGGGAAGGAGTCCCCCATAAACCGGGCAATTTCAAATTCGTTGGCAAGCTGCGCCATTCGACCTGCATCTTCTTTTTGCCAAAGACGTAATATGGAAGACATTTTTTTAAGCAAGATAAGACTGCCAGGCATAAAAAAACGTGCCTCCGGGGAAGCACGTTCTGATTTTATCCTGATATTGGATCAATAATCTATTACCTGTTCTTCAATGGTCTCCGGCAGTTCTCTCCAGGTATAGCGTTGTGTGCGCAATTGAGGCTCAAAACCAGCCTCTTTAATGGCGTCCTGAATACTTTTGTAGGTAAAGCGGTGAGGAGCACCCGCAGCACTCACTACATTCTCTTCGAGCATGATGCTGCCGAAATCGTTGGCACCGGCATACAAGCACATTTGTGCTACGCTTTTACCCATAGTAAGCCAGCTTGCCTGAATATTGGTAATATTGGGTAAAAAGATCCGGCTCATGGCAATCATGCGCACATACTCTTCGCTTGTGGTAAGGTTATGTACCCCACGGATACGGGTAAGCAGGGTATCCGCATCCTGAAAAGTCCAGGGGATAAAGGCAGTAAACCCGTAAGTCCCTTCCGGTTTGCGGCTTTGTACTTCCCGTATTTTTTCCAGATGCTCAAACCGCTCCCGGATGGTTTCCACATGACCGAACATCATTGTTGCGCTTGTAGGCAAATTCAGCTTGTGAGCTTCGTGCATTACGTCGAGCCACTCCTGCGCGCCACATTTGCCCTTACTGATGAGCCGGCGTACCCGATCAATCAAAATTTCAGCACCAGCACCGGGCAAACTGTCCATACCTGCATCAACCAAAGCTTTCAGTACTTCGGCATGTGTGCTCTTTTCCAATTTGGTAATATGTGCTACCTCCGGAGGTCCGAGTGCATGGAGCCTGATATCGGGAAACTCTGCCTTAATGGCCCGGAAGGTATCCGTATAATATTGCAAACCAAGTCCTGGATGGTGGCCTCCTTGCAACAACAATTGATCACCACCCCAACGAAAGGTTTCTTCAATTTTTTTCCGGTAGGTGGGCATATCGGTGATATAGGCATCGGGATGACCCGGTATTCTGTAAAAATTACAAAATTTACAGTTGGCAATGCATACATTGGTAGTATTAACGTTGCGGTCGATCTGCCAGGTTACCTTTCCATGCGGAATGTCTTGCTTACGCAAGGTATCAGCTACGGTCATCAGGTCAGCCAGCGGAGCTTTTTCAAATAAAAACATACCTTCCTCCACAGTAAGGAAATCTTTTGCCAGCGCCTTTTCGTATAATTTGTTTAACTCCATCATAATTTTATTGTTATTCAACTAAACTCCCTGCCATAATAACTTGTTAAGGGATATATTGTTGACATAGAAATGCAAATGTACATCGCTATAAACAGATAGTTTTGCCAGAACGGCCTATGATTAAAATTTGCCAAATCTTTTTATTACTTTTTTTACTACATCTCCTGCCCGGGGTAGATTCCCTTTGTGCTCAGGAACGCTATAAAACAAAATTTAAAGATGGCCGCCAATTACCTATAACAGGATTTTCATTTCAGGAATTATACGGCGGGGTGATCGTGATACGTGCTACGCTCGATAATATGACTGATTCACTTCAGTTTGTACTTGATACCGGCAGTGGGGGCATTTCAATCGATAGTACCACCGCGCTTAAGTATGGCATTACAACGGTGGAAAGTGACCGCACTATAAGGGGTATTGCAGGTGTGAAACCCGTTAAGTTTGCCTATAATCATACCTTGCACCTACCTGGCTTAACGATAGATAGTCTTGATTTTCATATCAACGACTACGAAATGCTAAGTGCCACCTACGGGGTTCAGATAGATGGTATTATTGGATACAGTTTTTTTAAAAAGTTTATAGTAGCCGTAGATTTTGACAATGATATCCTCCTTGTTTATCCACCGGGCAGTTTCGAATATCCACGTGGAGGTGAGATTTTGCGTCCGGCAATTGCATCGATACCCATGCAATTTGCAGTTGTGCATGAATCAAGGGATGTCACCGGGCGATATTTTTTTGATACCGGGGCGGGGCTATGTCTTTTGCTAAACAATCAGTTTGCAACCGATAGTACTATTTTTGCACCCGGCAAAAAAATGGTTACCACCATTGCTGAAGGTATAGGAGGCAAAAAAGAAATGACAATTACGGTGCTCAAGCGATTTAAGCTTGGCAAATACAAGTTTAAAAAAATGCCCACCTATATTTTTGACGATGAGTTCAATATTACCTCCTACCCTTTTTTATCGGGTTTAATAGGCAATGACCTGCTCCGTCGCTTCAACATGGTGATCAATTACTCAAAAAGTGAAATACACCTGAAACCGAACAAAGGTTTTCGGGAACCGTTTGATTATACTTATACCGGTTTTAATATGTATCAAATCGACGGGGATGTTTACCTGACCGATGTAATGGAAAACTCTTCCGCCTATGAAGTTGGGCTAAAAGAAGGGGATATTATCATAAGTATGGGTAATCGATTTGGGGGCAACTTACAGCAGTATAAAAACACTATTAAAAACCCCGGAGGAAAAATGAAGATTGTGGTGCTGCGTGCCGGCGAGCTGATAGAATTTAAATTTGGTATTGAAACCATAAAACAAAAAAGAAAATCCATTTTCAGATAGGAGCCTTATATAATTTATGATACAGTTTGAAAGATTTATGTTGGAGAACGGATTGACCGTTTTAGTACATCCAGACTACAGTACCCCCATGGCAGTGGTAAATATTATGTACAATGTAGGTGCACGGGATGAACATCCGGAAAAGACCGGCTTTGCTCATTTGTTTGAGCACCTGATGTTTGGAGGAAGTGTGAATATTGCCGAGTATGATGAACCGCTGCAAATGGCTGGTGGGGAAAACAATGCCTATACCACCAACGACCTGACCAACTATTACCTGCAGATTCCGGTGCAAAACCTCGAGACCGCCTTTTGGCTGGAGAGCGACCGCATGCTCAGTCTTGCCTTTGGCGAAAAAAGCCTCGACGTGCAGCGAAAAGTGGTTTGCGAAGAGTTTAAAGAGCATTACATCAACAAACCTTATGGCGATGTATGGCACAAGCTGCGGGAACTGGCTTATACCCAACACCCCTACCGCTGGATGACTATTGGCAAAGAGTTGAAACATGTGGAAGATGCGAGCCTGACCGATGTAAAAAGTTTTTTTTTCAAACATTATACCCCATCCAATGCTATCCTCGTAGTGGCCGGCCCGGTTACATCCGAGCAAGTTCGGGTATTGGCGGAAAAATGGTTTGGATCGATTGCACCGGGCACCCGCTACGACCGGCAGATTGCCCCGGAACCAGAACAAAATACAGATCGGGTACTCGAGGTTCGCTCAGCGGTTCCCGTTGATGCGCTTTACAAGGTCTGGCATATGCCTGCCCGCATGGAAGCCGGCTATTATGCAGCAGAACTGATTACCGAAATTATGGGAGGTGGCAGTTCTTCCCGTTTGTATCAGCGACTGGTAAAAGAACAACAGCTTTTTACAGGGATTGATTGTTACCATTATGGCTCTGTAGAGCGGGGCCTGATGACCGTAGAGGGGAAACTGGTTAAAGGGGTTACGATGGAACAAGCCGAAAAAGCCATTGAGCAGGAATTGGATAAATTAATGCAAGACGGGGTGACAGAAAGTGAATTACAAAAGGCAAAAAATAAAACCGAAAGTGTGGTGGCTTTTGAAGATATGAGTTTGATGAACCGTGCTAATAATCTCGCTTTTTACGAATTGCTCGGCGATGCCAGCCTGATGAATACCGAACTGGCAAGGTATCAGGAAGTAAGCAGTCAGGATTTGTTAAAGGAAATAAGAACCATTTTCAGGAAAGGGAATTGTAATACGCTGCGGTATTTTGCCAATAATTAAAAAAGTCTTATAAAAGAAATCAACCGGCAATACCCCATGCCGCCATTTGGCAAATGGCGCCGGCAAGATAGCCTGCATAAACCTCTCCGGGGCGATGTGCTTCGCGTAAAAGCCTTGCTGTACCCGAGATGCCGGCTAATAAAATGGTAAGGTGTAGCATCCACTGCGGCCAATAGGGATCCTTCATGAGCATAATTGCTGAAAAAACAATAAAACTCCCCATGGCAAGTGTATGCAGGCTTATTTTTAAAAATATGTTGGTAAACATTGCCGCACAGCTACAAAGAAAAACGCCCAACAACCATTGAATTAAAGCCGGAGGTACATCGGGGAGGTTTCGGGAAACATTCCATGCCCAAAAATAGAAAATGATAGAAATGATGAGGGGTATAATGCGTTCCTTCTGTCCTTTTAATTGAATGCCTGAGGTAAAACCCAGCCGCCACAAAAGGAGCACTACCAACGAGGGAAATAAAACGGTATTGAGCATAACCATAGCCAGCAGTCTTACCCGGGTGCCTTCGGGAAGCAAAATGGTATTGATAGGATGCAGCAATAAAATCCATGCCGCTACCGCACCGGGAATAAATAAGGGATGCAGTAAAACTGCAAGAACCTGAGCTACCCTACGGTAAACGGGGGCAAAAAGTGGTACAGATATTTCGGACATAATTCTAAAAGAAATGGCAAAATTACCCCGATTGCTTCACTTTAGCACAATATGAAACGATCCTGCCATATATTTTCTTTTATTTTACGCGTCCTATGAATACAATTCGCCGTTTTCTTTTTGTAATTAATCCCATTTCAGGAACCCAGGCCAAAGATGGTTTGGAGCGCTTTTTAATGCAGCAGTGTAAGGAAAAAGAAATAGAATATTCAATTCTGTATAGCACTAAAAGCACTAATGCTTCAACGTTAGAAATGGCTGCCTATGATTTTCAAGCTACTGATCTGATAGCCTGCGGAGGGGATGGAACAGTGAATATAAGTGCAGCTGCAGCTATGAATGCAGGGATTAACCTTGGTATTATTCCGGTAGGAAGTGGTAACGGACTGGCACGAACTGCTGGGATTGCTATGAAACCATCGCTTGCCTTTAAAACTTTAATAGAAGGTACCTTACAGCCGACCGATGGGTTTTATATCAATGGCAAATTTGGCTGTATGCTAAGCGGTGTAGGTATGGATGCTGCCGTGGCAGAGCGATTTGCCCAAAGCCACCGTCGGGGCATATACACCTATACCACCGAAACACTCATACAGTTTTTTAAAGCCAATCCCTATCAGTTTGAAGTAAAACTCGATGAATTCCGATTTTTTACCGACGCTTTCTTTATATCAATCGCCAACAGTAATCAGTATGGAAATAATGTAACTATTGCCCCGCTTGCGAGCCTGAACGATGCTATGCTTGACATAATTATTGTACAAAAAATGCCCAAGGCAGTCCTACCCTTTGCCATGATGCGCCAAATGCGGCATAATCATACCCTCAAAAACTGGACCGATCAGATTGGAAAACAAAGCATTCTTTATTTTCAAACGCCATCCATCAGCATCAGTAATCTGAAACTTGCCCCACTGCATATTGATGGGGATCCGGTTGACACGGAAGAACAGTTGCAATATGAAATTATAAGCAATGCCTTCAACCTTTGGGTACCCTCAACTGAGGCAGAAAAATCAGCCACCCAAAAGGCGAAAGCCCATGCGGATTAAGGAAAGGTCCTGCCAATATTGATAATCGAGCGCATATCTTTCGTCGAGCACCTGCAAAGCAGATTTATTCAATGCTTCATTTTGAATGGCTAACCGGCCATTGGTTTGCAAAATACCCATTGGCAATTCCGGTAGATTTTCACCACCACCGGCATAGCCTATCCAGGTAGCTTTTGATTGCAGAACGCTCCAAATATTACGCCACAGGCCGATTGGTTTTTTCACTAAAAAAAGGTGAAGCGGAAAGAATAGCAATAAAAATAGGGCTACGCCAATATCTGCCACTCTTTTACTATGTCTCATGGCCGGTTTGGCCAGACTATATTGTACCTGCAATGCCAAAGTTTCTCCAGCCACCTTACTATGGCTGCTCGAAACAAGGCTTTGGCTTCCACTATAATGAAAAATATATCGGTCTGCCATTCCTTGATGCAGATTTTTAAGTACCCGGCTCATGGGTAATGCCTTGCTGATACAAAATACCACAGAACGTGCCGGCAACAAGTCGGGGGCTTTTAGCCAGGCATCATAAGACATCAAATGACTACCGGCTTCCGGCTCAACCGACAATCGACCCAATAGCCTCTCCTGTTTGAAATGAGGAGCCAACAACTCCATCACCGCATCATAATCTTCTGGAAGACCCACCACAAGGGTTTGCTTACGCTCAAATTCTTCCGACTCTATTTGCAGCAACCCATAGGATACCAAAAGGGCCCGCATACCTAATAACAAGCCACCCGACAATAAACCCCCTAAAAAAATAATCCCTCTGGAAAAACGCCAGGTTTCGGGCAGCAAGGAGTATACCACCCCAACCACCATGGTGGCCAATAGCATGGCTTTAAAAGCACGACGGGCAGAATACCATCGGCTATACAATCCGGCAATGGCACCACTTACTAAAAAAATGAGGATAAAAGCAGGCAACGCATACTGTAAAATACCAGGTAGAAAAATAACATCCGGTCGTACCCAATGCACCCAACCATACCAAACCCCAAGCAGCGTGGAGGCCATTAAAAGTATATCGGCAACAAGCAGTCCAATCCGGGTAAATAACTGACCGAGCGCCGATACCGCAGCCCGCAGTAGAATTGCAAGAAATATAAATACTGAGAAAAAACGGGCTTGGCTTTTACCATAATGTTTGTTTACAAAAAGCGCCATGGCCTCGTAAAACATCCTGACATAGTTGAGGCTGCCGCGTTTGGTACTTTCTCCTTTAAAATGAATAATGCTGCTATCAGCGTAATAATAATTTTTCCACTGTTTGCCGGTTTCGGAATTCTGAGCCTGCAAAATGCGGTAACTGAGATCAATGTCTTCTCCATACATAAAAAAGCGGGGATCGAAACCGCCGGTCTGATCGAGTACCTTTTTGCGCACCAACAGGAACGCCCCCGCAAGCACTTCCACTTCATGATTCTTGTATTGGCTCAGGTGGCCAAGGCTATAGCGGGCAAAAAGAGCTGAATGCGGAAACAAAGCCGCTAACCCTGTCAACTTAAAAAGCGAGGTCATAGGCGAAGGGAAAGCCCTTTTGCTTTCGGGAAGATAGCGGCCACTTCCGTCAGTCATCCGGATACCGAGGGCACCTGCCTCCATTTTTTGCTCCATAAATTGCAGGCAGCTATGCAGGCAATTTTCATCGAGCAGGGTATCTGGATTTAAAAAAATAACATAAGCTCCTTTTGCCTTTTCCAAAGCACGGTTATTGGCCTTTCCAAAGCCTTCATTCTGGCTATTGACCATCCATTGCACCTCTGGAAATAAAGGGCGCAAAACCGCTACACTGCCATCTGTACTGGCATTGTCTACAACCAACACTTCCGAGGCAATACCCTGCAAAGCAACCCGAAGGCTACACAGACATTGCTCCAAAAAATGGCAGACATTGTAGTTGACTATTATGACGGATAATTGCAGAATGAACAGTATTAGACAGCGAATTAAGATTATTTTCAGTTATTTGCCATATGCTATCTCAAATACTTCGCGAAGCCACCGAAGCCGGTGCCGTAGAACTACGACGTTATTTCAACCATCCCGACCTGAAAACAGCCATGAAAGCAGGTGGGGTAAATGATCTGGTGACCGAAGCCGACCATGCTTCGGACAAAGCCATCATTGGTGTGATACGAAAAAATTACCCGGATCATTTTATATTAAGTGAAGAAACCGGTAATGTACCTACCGACAGTGAATACAAATGGATTATCGACCCGATAGACGGGACCATCAACTTTGCACAGGGCATTCCCATTTGCTGTGTTAGTATTGGGATTGAAAAAAACGGGGAAATGATCCTTGGGGCGGTTTATGCGCCCTTTTTGAACGAATGGTATTTTGCCGAAAAAGGGAAAGGGGCATTTTTGAATGATGCCCGCATATCGGTTAGCAGACAGAAAGAGTTGATGCATTCCTGCCTTGTTACTGGCTTTCCCTACACTTACCTCGACAGCGCAAATGGCCCCCTACAGTGTTTTGAACGATTTATCCGGAAAGGAATTCCGGTACGCAGGCTAGGCAGTGCAGCTATTGACCTTTGCTGGGTGGCGGCTGGCAGATTTGATGGATTTTACGAACATAAATTGAATGCATGGGACAGTGCAGCCGGATATTTGCTGGTAGAAGAGGCCGGAGGTAAGGTTACCGACTATTCAGGAAAAAAATATGACCCTTACCAACCGCATATTTGTGCTAGTAACTCACTGATTCACAATGACTTACTCGCTGTTGTAAATGATACTCACCCAGATTTTACTTTATAATTTAAAATTTTATTGTTTTTTCTTGTGTGTTTATAAAACATCAGTTATCTTTGTACCTGTTAAGGGTTTAGGGTTTTGAAATCTCCCCGGTGTCTACCGGGGATTTTTTTTGCCCCTACCCCACAACAGATTCCCCTATGGGTTTCCATATAAGTTCACCTCTAAGTTTACCCAATAAATTACTCTTTAGGATTTCCTAAAAAGATTTCCCTTTAGGTTCCTCTATTAGTTTCCCAAATAGATTCCCATTAGGTTTCCTTATTAATGCCCCTATAAAATTCCCAATAGGCTTCCTTTTAAGTTCTCCATAGGATGTAAAATACAGTTCCCAAATTGATTTCCCCAATAGGATTTACAATAGATTATCAAAATTGATTTGCGCAAAAAGATTTCTCCAAAAGGATTCCCAATAGGTTCCGTCATAAGTTTCTCCAAAAGATTCCCCAACAGGATTACCAATAGACTTCCTTTTAGGTTCCCCATAGGATTTACAATAGATTAATTCAATTGGCTTGCGCAAAAAGATTTCTCCAAAAGTATTCCTCACAGATTCCGCCATAAGTTTCCCCAATAGATTTCCTTATAGATTCCCCAACAGGATTACCAATAGACTTCCTTTTAGGTTCCCCATATGATTTACAATAGATTAATTCAATTGGCTTGCGCAAAAAAATTTCTCTAAAAGGATTCCCAATAGGTTCCGCCATAAGTTTCCCTAAAAGATTCCCCGAAGGTTTCCTTATAGATTTCCTTTTAGGTTTCCCACAGGATTTACAATAGAGTATCTCAATTGATTTGCGCAAAAAGATTCCCCATAGGTTTCGCCAAAAGATTACACGAAGGTTTCCTTATAAATTCCCATATGGGATTCCCAATCCTTTTAAACCATTAAAACCTTTGCTGCAATATTCCCCCTTGTTTTTTTTGAACTTTTTTAAATACCCTCCGGTACAAACCGGACAGTACCAACGCCACAATAAGTAGAAAAGAAAACCACTTGAAACTGGTAAACCATCCGCCGGCAACAGCAACCACATGCGTATAATTTGGATAATTACGCAATAAATGGATGATGCAAATATTTTCCGCATAATCGAAAACCATTACTAAAAAAGGCAATAAGGGAACATAACACCATGCCGGATGTTCTTTCAGATCGGGACGGTATATTAAACCAAGGAGCACTATCAAAAGAAAAGTGTACAGGACAGGATAAATGGAGTCGGCGGTAGCACTGAAGTAAGCTGCTGCCCGCCTTGCTTCAGGCGTATAATTCTGCAGAATCATGTCTGCTTTTTCGGGTGTAAAATGCCATTGCAGGTCTAATATTTCAACCGGTTGGCCAGCGAGGATCTGAATCTGTTCAGCGCCAGACCGCATAATAATCAGGGCAAAACCCAGATACAGTACTACAGCAAGGCCAAGCAGCCAGCCGTTCACCTTATTACATACAAAAGCAGCTATACGATCAATTAAGGGGATCATTTATTTGAGATTGGCTGCAAAGAAAAGGAAAAATTATAAATTGTTAAGAAATTCTAAAGGAGTACATAAGCCTTTTTTTTTCAGAAGGTATTTCCAGGTTTTGCTGATGGCAAACAGACTAACAACAATAGTAGTCGGTAATGAGGTGCATAGGATTGAAGTAAAGAAATTTCCAAAAGGCACCTGTATCAGCGATGCGTTGTTTTTCTAACTGAGCTGTTTTGATGAAAGCCTCTTTTAATTGGCTACCATCCGCAACAACCAAGGTGATGGTACTTTCAGCGTTTATTTATTGCGACTCCTTAGCTATTACAAAAACGTTCAATAACTCAAAGATTTAAAAGTCCAATAATTCTTAGCAGATTTTTACATGATCTGCATAAGGTTCAGCAAACCGTTAAGAAACAGAAATACCCTCCAAAAAGATTTAAGAAAAAAACTCCATAAAATTTCACTATTTCATTTTCATCCATTACTTTTAATCTGTTAAGGATTTAGAGTTTTGAACATCCTTTGCTTTCTACCAAAGGACGATATTTTTTATATAATCCCAACCATTACTGATAATATAACCATGCCCTTTCGAAGCCTATCGTGCGCTTTCTTGCTTATAGTATCCGCCCTTGTTCCAGAATATTTTGTCTCTCCTCTTGTATTTTCAATTCAGGATAACATTTGAGGCTACAAAAAAGCAAGGTGTTACCTCTTTATTCGTAACGAATTGATTTCCCTTGTGGGTCTCGACAAATTTGGAGCAGCTATCAACGCCGATCATGTAGTATAAGGCGCCTGTCAAAATTTTCTACTTCGCCTTATAACAACATTCCCCTTTCCGCAGTCATTGGTGGCATCTGCTTTGACGATTTGTGACAGAGTAACTTCAAACGGTTACAAATAATCACTACTTTTCTTACAAAATATTGGCACGAGCAGTATAGGTAATAAAATATTGACTCAAAAAAACTTTCCAAAGGGTAATCTTTTATTGCCCCCTGCTTTCAATGATCAGGGATCATCAGAAGCGGTAAGGAAGAAAAACAAGTTGTTTCACTAAAAAAAGATAATAGGAAAACCAAAAATCTTTTAAAAGATCAATTCGTCAGAAGTACCGCTACCTGCCTGCCTGTAAATTCTGCAGTTACTTGTAACACAGCGTCTCCCTTTTGAGAAAGGCTGGCAGAAAAAGAATACAAATAGTTTAGTTCAACGGTGCACCCACGGCTATTTCGCAGCGGTGGCCCGGTAGGCCATGTGCCGGATTAACCATCTTGCCGGCGGTGGATGGTGTATTGAGCATAACAGGAGGTGGTGGTGTACCATTCATTTGAACCGGAGGTTGTACAGGAACTGCCGCGTTGGGTGCGCCGGTTGGTGGCAGTGGAGCACCTACCGATATATCGCAGCGGTGGCCGGGTTGACCATGCGCAGGATTTGGATTTGATACGCTACCCATGTTTATGGGTGGTGGTGCCACTTGTGTTACGGGCGGTAAAACAGATATTGAGGTATTGTTTGGATTAACAGGCGTTACCGATGAAGCATCGGCAGCAGTGGTAACAGGTGCCGAAGCCGAAGGAGTGGCAGGCGCCATGGTGGCGGTTTCTTCATCGGCCGGGTTACAAGCCATAAACCCAGATATGATTACTATAAAGAAGATGATTATTTTTTTCATAAGTATTTTTTGATTGCTCAACTGTTGGCGCAATGCGCAATTGTCAAAAGTAACCAATTAATTAAAAAACAAAACAATAATCAGACCAATCAATTAAAATGCATGTAAATTGAAATACTCAAGGGGTGAGGAAGTGAGGGTCCGGAAGCAGATTTTACCAATGCTGCCATAAGCGTAAATACAACTAATACAGAACGCACTTTTTTGGAAAAAATCTTATTATTATAGGAAGAATTTCACCGATCAGCCCAAAGGGTAAGAAGCGGGGAAAGGTTGAGCAGGCATATTGACGAGTTCGCAGATGTCAATCAACGTTTTTAAGTAAGAAGCGGGGAAAGGTTAAGAAGGCATTAATACGATGTTGTTAAACTTGTCAGAACGCCCTTTGCTGAATTGGCTTTTGCTGATCAGGAATTATATTCATCCATCGTAGCGCACAGGCAAAAGTTCAATACCATTCCACAGGTGGATTATAATTTTCATCAACCGCAAACAATTAATCCTTTGCCCATAAGCGAAAAGTAAACATTTATGGAAGGCAGATTATGAAAAAATGTTGTTGGAAATGATCTATGAAGAAAAAATCATTGCCGAATTAACCACATTAAAAACACGTATCAATCAATTGCCCTGGCAGTTTACTATGCAATTGCCCACCTTGCACTTGTATGCCAACAGGCATAGAACCGTGCTTGCAATGCTCGCTTCACACACCTTGACCCCGCCCATGCGGAGGCTCTTCAGCAATGTTGGCTACCCGGTTCGAGACGCATGCCTGTTATTGCAGGAGATGGCTCTGATTGAACAAGGTGGTTGATGAAGCGAAATCTTCTCCGCCAAAAGGCGGGTTGTAATTGAATCATCACTGCTTTTAATGCTGCCGGCCCCA
>JBBQXO010000127.1:0-13327 GCA_038209595.1 Chitinophagales bacterium | reverse complement strand
GTGCCTTCACGCACTATACATGATGGTTTGGTTGTGTGTGTGCCGTTTCGTGGAGGCACGAACCGGGGCGGGGGTGTGTCGTGCAATAACGCAAAGCGGATCGCTTTGGTGGGTGTAGTAGTGTGTGTCATGGGGCGGCTTTGGTGCGTGCCTTCACGCACCATACACGATGGTTTATTTGTGTGGGTGTTCCGTTTCGTGGAGGCACGAACCGGGGCGGGGGTGTGTCGTGCAATCTGCAAAGCAGATCGCTTTGGTGTGTGCCTTCACGCACCATACATGAAGGTATGGTTGTGTGGGAGTTTCGTTTCGTAAAGGTACGAACCGGGGCGGGGGTGTGTCGTTCAATCTGCAAAGCAGATCGCTTTGGTGCGTGTCAATATGTGGCTATGGTGCGGCCATGGTGCGAGCCTTCACGCACCATACACGGTGGTTTGGTTGTGTGGTAGTACCGTTTCGTGGAGGCACGAACCGGGGCGGGGGTGTGTCGTGCACTCACGCAATGCGGATCGCATTGGTGCGGCCATGGTGCGTGCCTTCACGCACCATACATGATGGCTTGGTTGTGTGGGAATTCCGTTTCGTAAAGGTACGAACCGGGGCGTGGGTGTGTGTTTCGATCCGCTTTGTGGATCGTAATGTTGCGTGTCACGGTGCGGACATTGTGCATGTCATGGTGCGGCTTTGGTGCGTGCCTTCACACACTATACATGATGGTTTGGTTGTGTGGGTGTTCCGTTTCGTTAAGGCACGAACCGTGGCGGGGGTGTGTCGTTCAATCTGCAAAGCAGATCGCTTTGGTGCGTGTCAATATGTGGCTATGGTGCGGCCATGGTGCGTGCCTTCACGCACTATACTTGGTCGCTTGATGGGTTTGGGTGTTCCGTTTCGTGAAGGCACGAACCGGGGCGTGGGTGTGTCGTGGAATCCGCAAAGCGGATTACCTCGGTTCGTGTCATGGTGCTGCACAGGTGCTGCACATGTGCGGCCATGGTGCATGTCATAGTGCTGCCACGATGCGTGCCTTCATGCACCATACATGATGGTTTGGTTGTGTGGGAGTTCCGTTTCGTGAAGGCACGAACCGGGGCGTGGGTGTGCTGAACGATCCGCTTTGCGGATCGCAATGTTTCGTGTCATGGTGTGGCTATGGTACGGCTTTGGTTCGTGTCTCCACGCACTATACAAGATGGTTTGGTTGTGTGTGTGCCGTTTCGTGGAGGCACGAACCGGGGCGGTGGGTGTGTTGAACTATCCGCTTTGCGGATCGCTTTGTTGCGTGTCATGGTGCATGTCATAGTGCGGCCATGGTGCGTGCCTTCACGCACGATATGCGGTGGTTTGATGGGTTTGGGAGTTCCGTTTCGTGAAGGCACGAATCGGGGCATGGGTGTGGAGTGTGTGTCGTTTCGTGAAGACACGAACCGGGGCGTGAGTGTGTCGTGCAATCACGCAAAGTGGATTGCCTTGGTACGTGTTGTAGTGTGTGTCATGGGGCGGCTTTGGTGCGTGCCTTCACGCACCATACACGGTGGTTTGATGGGTTTGGGAGTTCCGTTTCGTGGAGGCACGAACCGGGGCGTGAGTGTGTCGTGCAATCAAGTAAAGCGGATCGCTTTGGTGCGTGTCATCATGTGGTTATGGTACGGCTTTGGTGCGTGCCTTCACGCACCAAACTAGGTAGTTTGGTGGTTTGTGGGTTAAGTTTCGTATAGGCACGAACCGGGGCGTGGGTATGGGTTGCTATCCGCTTTGGTGCGTGTCGTAGTGCGTATCATGGTGCGTGCCTTCATGCACCATACATGATGGCTTGGTTGTGTGGAATTCCGTTTCGTAAAGGCACGAACCGGGGCGGGGGTGTGTCGTGCAATCTGCAAAGCAGATCGCTTTGGTGCGTGTCAATATGTGGCTATGGTGCGGCCATGGTGCGTGCCTTCACGCACCATACATGATGGTTTGGTTGCGTGGGAGTGCCGTTTCGTGAAGGCACGAACCGGGGCGGGAATGTGCGGCTTGATGCGATTTGGGGATCGCTTTGGTGCGTGTCATGGTGCGGCCATGGTGCGTGCCTTCACGCATCATAAATCTAACTCCAACATGGACAATACTTAGCACTTACATTTTAGTGATGCCGGAAATAGTATCGGTGAATGCCAAAAAAGGGTAAATATCATTTCATTCTGAAATGTTTGAAAAGCAAGTAGTAAAAATATTATTATTCCAGTTTCTTTGAAATGGAAGCGGAACCTTTTTCCAGCAATTTCTTTATGTTTTCATGCTTTTCTGTTGTGTACCTGCTAGAGGGCACAAATACACTTAATGCAGCTACCATTTTACCATGAATAAATACAGGCACCGCCATACCCTTGGTGTGGTATATTGATTCGTATAGGACAAACCGCTCGTTTCTGAACCTTTCCAGGTCTTGGTTTATCCCATGGAGTGTTTGCCCTTCGGGCCATAGATTTTTAGGAGGAAACCCTTCTGATTTAAGAAAATTTTCCAATTCCTTTGGGTTTAAATGTGCTATAAGTAGCCTGCCTGTGGCAGTATTATAAACACTATCTACCGCAAATGGATTTACAATAAGGGTTTGATTGCATTCTACCTTGTATATAATCATCCTTTTATTATTCTTCAAAATGGCTAAAATGGAGGTTTCATTTATTTCTGTAGTAATTGAATCCATCAAATCTTTTGCTGCTACTGTAAGGTCTTGTTCATAAATTGCATTACCTGTAAGCTTAAAGGAAGCCATACCGAGACGATACCCCTCTTTTCTACTTACCTGCTCTAAATAATTTTTCTCCACAAGCGTTTTGATAATATTTGCCGCAGTTGGTTGGCTAAGGGCCACATGTTGGGCAATTTTTATCATTTGTACCGGTTTGCTATTATGGCTTGCTACAAATTCAAGGATATTCATGGCCCTTACTATTACTTGAATCATTTGATGAATTTTGGAAGTTTAAATTCAATATTATGAAATTAATGAATTAAAACACAAATTCTACCCCTCTTTATAAATACATTAATATAGGGTCACCATCAAAAATGAACAAAAAAAACCATTAAATCTAAAAAAGACCTTCAGTAAAGTGAGGTGGTATTTTTAGCATCGTATCATAACTTACTGATAATCAGTAGAATTATTAAATCCGAGAATCTTAACTAATAAATATGAGTCATCATTTTTTTCTTTATGTCAAACTTGAAGTTTTGATCCTGGGTGTTATTTATATTCACAAGGTTAGCATTCAAATACATAACAGCAATTTTAAAGCTCGTTACGGATTTATTCCAATTTGTTAAAAAATTTATTTTGATGGTAAATTTATTTGTATATCTTTATGATTGTAAAATTTATATTCAATAATAATGAATCGATAAATTGATTGGCTGGATGAAAAAGGATTGTCTTGATATAACATTGTTACGATTATTATTGCAACCAAGATAATTTAATTCATTATTATTCAATCTAACTAACAAATAAAGCGTATTATAAATACTATTATAATTATTAGAAGTAAAAAGCTTAGGAAAGTCTAAGCTAAAAACATGCTGATGAGGTCTTAGTAAAGTTTAAATTGCAACAGTATTGCATTTTTTAAAGAAATTTGACAATTATTAAAAAAAACCTAAGGGTAATTTATCAATAAATTGTCTTATTGTTAACGATTACAAATTGTTCATTATGAGTTTGCCAAAACTTAATTTGTGTTTCGAGGAATCACCTATACAGTGTTTAGATTTTTTGCCTGATCATCAGAATTCGTTTCAGGGTAGTAGTAAAATCGTAGATGATGAATCTATTATCCGTCAGATGCTGAATAAGGATGCTGAACAGGGATTTGAACTTATATATAAAAGATATTATAATCAATTATGTAGTCATGCCCTTCGGTTTGTGTACTCGGCAGAAGTTTCTGAAGATATTGTAAGTGAGGTTTTTTTAGGACTATGGAAAAATGAATTGCACAAAACGGTAAAAACTTCATTCAGGGCTTACCTATACACTGCAGTTCGAAACAGATCTTTAAATTATTTAAAGTCGGAATTTGGAAGCAAGATTTTTTCCAAAATCGAAAATGAAGAAAATAATAGTACGATAAAGGAGATTAATGACCCCCTTTCTATTTTATTGATGAATGAACTCATGACTAAAGTTTCCAATTCCGTTAATAATTTTTCACCTCAATGTCAGCGTGTTTTTTTATTGAGCAGGATTGAAGGAAAAAAAAACCGGGAAATAGCCGATAAACTTGACATAAACATAAAAACAGTAGAGGCTCATATGATGAAAGCATTGGCTACTTTAAGGAAAAATTTAGCTGAGTATGTTAATGGTTAGAAATAAGGAAAAATGTATAAGAAAGTGGTAAATAAAAAAACTTTTTTTGATGCCTGGTATGGACTTTCTACACCACTTCAGCGGCAATTAATTGAAGAATGGTTGATGGAAGAAAAGCATGCAGAATTATATTACCAATGGCTTGATGAATGGGAGCATGAAAATCTTCAAACTTCAAAAAATGTAAATAAATCTTATGACAATTTTTTAATTTCCAGAAGTGCTGTTGAAGATAGAAGCCATCAAAAAAAATCAATATTTCATTTTCCGAATAATTTTTTTTTCAAATTGGTAGCTGCAACAATAATTGTTGCAATACTTTCTACCTCGCTTTATTTATCTCGGAATTTTATTCAGTATGAAACGTACACAACAGCATACAGGGAGGTTAAAAAAATAGTTTTACCTGATAATAGTGAGGTTTATCTGAATGCTAATACAAGTTTGAAGATTCCAAGGTTTGGCTTTATGCAGGGTACCCGAAGTGTATATTTACAAGGAGAAGCAGAATTTTTAGTCGTACATACTGCCGCACATACTCCCTTTATTGTGCATGGAAATAATAATCTGAAGGTAAAGGTTTTAGGTACCAAATTTCTATTATACACACGTGGCGATAATTCTAAAGTAGTGTTGAATGAGGGAAGCATAGAATTGAGTATAACTGATAATAATCGGGAAAGCAAAACCATGCTAAAGCCAGGCGAAGTATTAATAGCAAATTCAAATAAAATTGTTGAACGGGTAAAAGTAGATAATACTGAAAAAATGTCATCATGGAAGAATAATGAGTTTGATTTTGATAATACCTCCTTAAAAAAGATTGGGGTAATGGTACAGGAACATTTTGGATATGAAGTCTCATTCGAGACGGATGATATTGCTCAAAAAACAATTTCCGGTTCATTTACTGCCGAAAGTGCTATTGAACTTCTTGACGCAATTGCTCAATTACTCGATATGAATTATAAATGTGTTGATAATAAAGTCTATTTTTCTGAATAACTGAACTGAAAAAATAATACTGCCTTATGAAAAACAAAATACTCCTCCAAGGGGGGAAGTGGTGCATGCTTTTTATATTTTCACTTGGTCTTGTAATATCATTTGCACAAGAACAAAAAGAAATAAATTCCCAAAATGGTAAGCAAGCAGACGAAGGTTATAATCAACAAAAGCTTGTTGATGTTCTAAAGAATTTAAAGAAAAACTATGAGGTTGATATCCTATTTGAAGATAAAGTTGTAAGAGGAATTTATATTGATCAGGGTGTTATTAACTTCAAGGAATCTCTTGATGAAAATTTTAGACGGATTTTAGAGCCCAATGCTTTAACTTTTAGAAAATTAAAGGACACAAAATATATTATTTATAAAGGAAAATATAAAAACTCTGCCAATAGTGAAGCTATATCTGTAAAAACCAATCAATTTGGTAAGAAAGCTTCCTTCGGTTATGATTTTCCTCGAAACGAAGAAACCAATCAATTATTTAATCTTGAAAAGCCAGAAGTTTCTTTAACCGGGGTAGTAAATGGTGAAAATAATTTACCCTTGTCTGGTGTTACTATAAATGAAAAGGGAACTGATAATACTGTGACCACAAATGATAAGGGAGCATTTATTATAAATATAGCCGGGGCATCTTCCATACTTCATTTTAGCTATACTGGATATTTAGATCAAGAGGTTTCTGTAGCTAACAAATTAAGAATTGATGTAATATTGGTTCTTGATCCAAAACAAATGGAAGATGTAGTAGTGGTGGGATATGGCAGGCAGAAGAAAATAACAGTTGTAGGGGCTCAATCTTCAGTTAGTTCAAAAGAATTGACCCAATCGCCTGTTGCCAATATCAGTAACTCTTTGGTAGGCCGGGCACCAGGATTATTTGCAACTCAGGCAAGTGGCGAACCCGGTAATGACCAATCGCGTCTTTTAATCAGGGGTATTGGTACATTTTCTGGTAATCAGGCACCACTTGTATTGGTAGACGGAATACAGGTAGAATCTTTTAACAATATTGATCCGAATGAGGTTGAAAATATTACCATTTTAAAAGATGCGTCATCTACAGCCGTTTTTGGTATCAGGGGTGCAAATGGGGTAATTCTTATTACTACAAAAAGGGGTCAAACCGGGGTGCCGGTAATCAGTTTTACTTCCAATACAGCGTTTAACAGTTTTACCAATATTCGTGAAAGAATGGGAAGTCCTGAATATGCTACTTCATTCAATAAGGCTCTTCAAAACGATTCCTATGTTTCAGGTAATCCATTTACTCCGCGTTTTAGTCAGGGCGATATTGATAAATTCAGGTCAGGTGAAGATCCATTACTTTTTCCAAATGTGAATTGGTTTGATGAAGTACTTAAGAAAACTTCATTACAACATCAGTATAATCTAAACATAAGAGGTGGTACCAATAAGGTAAAGTATTTTATTTCAGGCGGTTATTTTAGCCAGGAGGGTTTATTTAAGAACACCAAACTCAGCGATGGTTTTGATGGCCAAATCAATTACAAGCGGTATAATTTTCGCTCCAATTTAAATTTTGATGTAACCAAACGATTTAAAGTAGCTGTTGATATAGCTACACAGTTGGAAGATAGGTCGGGCAACAATGGCAATACATCTTCCATAATGAACTGGATAGCTTATGCTAACCCTTTAGGAGCTCCAACTATTGCAAATGGGGGTAACCGAATTGTAACGAGCCTTAATGGAACCAGTGGTGTCAATCCTTTTACCAACCTACTTTCAGAAGGATTCAGAAGAGATTTCAGGAACTTAATTAATGGTTCCGTGCGTCTTGATCATGATCTTGATTTTATTACCAAAGGATTAAATATCCATGGAATAGTTGCTTATCAAAACTTCAACCGTCAGGTTGATATTTATAGAAAGAATCTGATTACATGGCGGGCAGACAGGCTACCTGATAATTCGGTATTGTTTGCCCAACAGGGAGATGATCAACCCCTTCAATTTTCAACTTCAAATCCCAATACAAACCAAAGAACAACAATTGAATTAGCACTAAATTACAAAAGGAGTTTTGGAGACCATACAGTAACAGGATTGCTGCTGTATAATCAACTTAAAACAATTGATCCTTCCTTTGCATTTGGCGTACCCAATGGCTATCAGAGTTATGTTGGTCGCGTTGTTTATGACTATAAAGGAAAATATCTGGCTGAGTTAAGTGGAGCCTATAATGGCACAGAGAATTTTGCTCCTGGTCAGCGCTTCGGATTTTTTCCTTCTTATTCTTTAGGCTGGGTTCCTACTTCAGAAGATTTTTTTCCCCGTAACAATTTTATTTCCTTTCTTAAAATAAGGGCAAGCTTTGGTGAAGTGGGCAACGATCAGTTAAGCGGCGATTTCCTTACAAATCCAAATAGTCGCTTTTTATATAGACCCACCGCTTTTACGGGTAATGGTGCTTTTCCCAATACTACTGCTGGCTTTTATTGGTTTGGGGAAGTGGGAAGCAACTTTGCCCGGTACAGTGCTATTCGGGAAGGTCGTTCTAACAACCCTTTTCTTACCTGGGAAAGAGCAAAAAAGTCAAACCTCGGTATAGAAGCTAATTTCTGGAAGGATAGGATCAATGTGATCGTTGATTTCTTCGATGAAAGAAGAGACAATATATTGGCAGTTCCTCAAACGGTTTCAAGCATAATCGGCACGCCAGTTTCAGCTCAGAATTTGGGTAGAATGAACAATAAGGGTTATGAAGTGGATATCACCTTTAGAGGCAAGGTCAAAGAATTTAATTATTGGGTAAAAGCTAATTATTCTTATGCAACCAATGTCGTTGTATTCCAGGATGAAATTACCCGTTTATTTCCTTATCAGCAGCGCACCGGGCAAAGGTTTGGTCAAATATTTGGATTAATTGCTGATGGTCTGTATAACTCATGGGAAGAAGTAAATGACCCCAAAAGACCTATTTCTACATTTGTTGGGGCTAATAGATTACAACCCGGCGATATAAAATACCGCGATATAAATGGAGATGGAATTATCAACTTTTTAGATGAAGCACCCATAGGTAAACCTAGCATACCAGAATCCATATTTGGAGTGTCTTTCGGCGCTAATTACAAAGGATTTGATATCTCGGTTTTGTTTCAGGGTGCTACCAACGTTTCTATAAATTACAGCCGGTTTGCTGTTCAAGGTTTTTATGATGCAAACCTGGCTTCGGCACCAAAATACTTATCAGAAAGCTGGAGTCAGGAAAGGTTTGATGCAGGTTTGCCCATTAATTTTCCCCGGCTTTATGTAGGAAATGGAGCAAATGGTTTTAACCATAACTTACAAACATCTACCTATTTTGTAGATGATGCTTCTTATGTGAGGTTGAAGAATATGGAAATTGGTTATACCCTGATGCCCAATACCTTAAAAAAACTAAAAATTAAATCAATAAGAATTTTTGCGAATGCAAATAACCTGATTACTTGGACAGGTATATTGCCGGGCTTAGATCCTGAAACAGTAAATCTTGGGACAAATATTGAGCCTTATCCGCTTGTTCGAACTATTAATATTGGAGCCAGCCTAACTTTTTAATATTTTAAATACTGCTTGTATGAAAAGAAATAAGTTATTTTTTGTATGTATTATTCTAATAAGTACCATAATTGGAGCTTGTAATAAAGTAAAAGATTTTTTAGACAAGCCACCGGGTGTGGATTTAAATGAGGATATCATCTTTTCGACCCAGGTTGAAACTGATAGATTTGTAGCTACTCTATATCAGTTTGGCATGATTTCCGCTTATCCGTTAAGAGGTAATGAAGTTGGGTTCGGTGGAAATTATCCTTCAAGTAATGGAGGTTTCGGTACTAATGTGAATAGTTCTTTGTTAGGTACCACCGATGAGGCTGAAAACTCCGAAGGTTTTGCGGTTGATCAAAACTGGAATAATGGTAGTATAACACCCTTGAATATTGTTTTAAGTCATGACTATCGTTATCACCTGAGGTGGTTTGCTATAAGAGTTGCCAACATTTTATTGGAACGTATAAATGAGGTGCCAGATGCAAGCCAGGCTTACAAGGATAATGTTACAGGAGAAGCTTTGTTCATAAGAGCACTTAATAATTTTGAAATGTTTAAAAGGTATGGTGGTTTTCCCATTGTTAATAAACGTATTGTAAATGTTGAGGACTCCAGAATACCAAGAAGCACCCTTGAAGAGTGCGTAAATGCTATTGTAAAGGATTGTGACGATGCGCTTGCTAAATTACCGCAAGTACAACCTTCTTCCTTTACCGGAAGGGCACAAAAAGGTGCTGCATTAGCTTTAAAGGCAAGAGTACTGCTTTATGCGGCCAGCCCTTTGTTTAATACAAATACACCACCCGTAAGTTTTGGTAATGCAACAGATGATAAGTTGTTATGCTATGGTAACATTGACAATAACCGTTGGAAGTTGGCTGCCGATGCAGCAAAGGCTGCGTTAGATTGGTGTGCAGCAAATGGTTATGCTTTAATTGATGACCCAACAAAGAGGATTCCTGTAATAGTAGCCGGCCAAAGGGTTGACGGTAATTATAGAACTGCTTGGGAAGTGCCTGACAATCGTGAAATAATCCTCACTAGTAAAGTATTTAATACACCAAAAGCCTCGTTTCAATGGCCGGCGCAATTTTTTTTACCTCGCAGTGATTATGTACCCAATGCCGGTGGGTTTTGGACAACACCCAGCCCAACACTTAACTTTGTTCGTAAGTATGAAAAAAGAGATGGTACGCCACAAACCTGGGATATCGGCGGAGGTAATGATTTATTGCAGAAATATGCCGAGTTAGACCCAAGGTTTCATCAAACTGTTATCTATACAGGTGCCAGATTGCACTCAAATGTTGCCCGTGTACAAATTTGGGAAGGATCCACTTCTGATAAGGCACGTTGTAAGGGTGGTTTTTGGTTATTAAAATTCATTCCGGATGCATTGCCTCAAAGTCCACAAAATTTTAATAATCCTATTTTTAGGGTGAATGAAATGTTATTGAGTTATGCCGAAGCATTGAATGAATTTGCTGGTCCTTCTGTGGAGGCATTTAATGCAGTAAATCGGGTTAGAACCCGTTCAGGTATGCCAAACCTTCCAGGTGGGCTTTCTAAGGATCAATTCAGGCTAAGAGTACAAAATGAGCGCGATATTGAATTGGCATTTGAAGACCACAGGTTAAGTGATATAAGAAGGTGGAGGATTGCCGAGCAGGATGGTGTAATGCTGGGGAATATGTGGGGGTTGGAAATAACAAGGCTTAACACGGTAGCCCCTTTCCCAACAGCCTTTAGTTACAAACCATTTGTATTTGAAACCAGGGTTTTTCCTACGCATTATTATTATATGCCATTCGAAAATAACGAAGTACTTAAAGGTAACCTAAAACAAAATCCTATTTGGTAATTAGCTTATGTACCTGACAACCATTACGAAATTTTTACATGAAAAAGAAATGTCCATGAAAAATTATTATACCGCTTTTAAAATAGTATTGATTTTGGTTGTTATGCATTTTTCAGTGCAATTAACAGCTCAGAATGCTGAACCTGATACGGTGTTACTAATCAAAACACCATCCAAAGAAAAGAATATTGGCTTTGCAAAACAGCAGGAAGAAATTATTACAAGTGCTATAAGCACCCGTAAAGGAACAGAATTGCGTGGTGCATTTACCAATAATATTGGTAATACGTTGTATGGCCGTTTTCCTGGTTTAACTGTAAACCAAGGGGGCAACGAACCGGGTAGTAATAATGCTGGGTTGTTTATTCGGGGTGCTAATACTTTTGGTTTAAGTCAGGCTCCCTTGATTATCATTGACGGTTTTATAGGTGACTTTACCCAATTGGTACCCGAGGAAATAGAAGAGATTTCTATTTTAAAAGATGCATCTGCCACCGCTATTTATGGAATGCGTGGTGCAAATGGCGTAGTTTTAGTAACTACGAAAAAGGGAGTTGATCAACCCCTTTCAGTTAGTTTTGGGGCGCAATATGGCATACAGCAAAATTCAGGCTTACCCCAAATATTAGGTTCAAAGGATTATGCATCTTTATTTAATGAAGCCCTTGTGAACGATGGCTTGCAGCCTTTATACTCCCAAACAGATTTGGATTTGTTTGCCAGTGGTACTGACCCAATCTTTCATCCTGATGTAAATTGGTATGATCAGGTATTCAGAAAGTCGGCTCCGCTTGCGAATTATAATTTAAATTTTAAAGGTGGCAATAATACGGTTCGATATTTTGCTATGCTCAATGCTTTATCAAGTCAGGGAATGTATAAGAAATTTGGAGATGAAAATGAAGAAAGCAGCAATCCAAAATATAACCTGTATAATTTCAGGGTAAACCTTGATATTAGTGTAAATAAGGGTTTATCGGCACAGCTTAATATTGGAGGTAGTGTAGAAGAAAAGTCAAATCCAGGGGATTTGACTACAGGTGGTAATTTAAGTTTAATGGACAGGGTAGCTCCTAACGCATTTCCTGTTTACAATCCAAATGGTGTTCTTGGGGGTAATGCTACCTATCCCGGTAATCCTTTGGGTAATCTATTGAATACTGGTTCCTCTACCTCCACTGGTACCAATCTTCAGTCGTTTCTTGGTTTGACCCAAAAGCTTGATTTTATTACACCGGGATTAAGCACAAGGGTTGCCATTTCTTTTAATAGTTATTATCTTTCTTCGAATAATAAAAGGAAATCTTATCAAAGAGCCAGCATTGTAAGAAATATTGCCGGGGATTCTGTCTATTCAAATTTTGGACAGAATACAAGCCTTGTTCAACAGAATTCAGTGTTGGATCAATTCAGGAATAATTCTGTTCAGGCATCTTTGAATTATGATAGGTCTTTTGGAAAGCATGACTTTTCAGGACTTTTGTTATTTAATAGTGATAACAACGATATCAATCGAAATTATCCAAACACCGATCCGGCCAATCAGTCTTTTCCTTATAAAACCAATAATTTTGGTTCAAGGGTTACTTATGTAAATAATAAAAAATATATTGTTGAATTTTCTTCCTCTTATATGGGTACTGAAAGTTTCCCTCCTGACAGCCGTCACGGGTTTTTCCCTGCCCTATCATTGGGTTGGGTGGCTTCCAATGAAGGATTCTTAAAAACAAATAGGGTAATTAACTTTTTAAAAATCAGGGCATCTTACGGTCTGGTGGGTAATGAATTTAGCGGTGGGCAGCGTTTCGGATTTAATCAAAGGTATCCTTCCACTGCAACCTATTTTTTAGGAACTGGCAATACGAATGCATTCGGAATAGCTGAAGGAAGAAGAGCTAACCAAAATGTAACCTGGGAAAAAGATTTGAAGGCAAATCTGGGTATTGAGGCGCAATTAGGGAATCGTGTTGGAATTATATTAGATGTGTATAGTAATAAAAGGAGCGATATCCTTGCATCTTCTACAGGAGTGTTGCCTCAGTTTTTAGGTTTTAATGGATATCCCGATTTGAATATCGGTGAAGCAACAAATAATGGTTTTGAATTTTTGGTTAACTACCAAAGTGATGAGAAAAAAGCTCTTCAGTTTACTGTAGAAGCATTTGTAGCCTATACAAAAAGCAATATTGATTTTAATGGAGAAGCTCCGCAGCCCAATACTAATTTGTTCCGTACAGGATCAGCAATAGGACAACCCTTCGGATTAAAGGCTATGGGTATTTTTCAAACTGCTGCCGAAATTGCCTCAAGCCCTGTGCCATTGGGTATTGTGGTTCAGCCAGGGGATATAAAGTATATGGACATAGGTGGTCCGAATGGAGTGCCGGATGGAATTATTGATGGCAATGATGCTACCGCTATTGGAAAAACGAATATTCCTGAATGGACCATGGGTTTAAGTACCGGATTAAAGTACAAAGGATTTGACCTAAACCTTATATTTCAAGGGGTAACAGGGTTTAACCAATATCTCAGTGGCAA
>JBBQXO010000126.1:0-13351 GCA_038209595.1 Chitinophagales bacterium | reverse complement strand
GGTTTTACTGGTTTATTGGTAGTTTGATTCTATTTGGTTTCGCAATTGGCTTATGCTCTCTAAAGATTATGGAGCCTCCTCCTCTTCCTCCTTCCATTTGCTTACGAGATTCTTCATAGAATGTTGAATGGCCTGTGGCTGTTTGCTAAAAATAGCAGCGCCCAAAGCCACTGATGCCGCCGCAATATGAATCACTTTATGGATCTTTTGCAGTTTTCCATAATCTTTTTTTATTTGTTGTGTTACATCTCTAAGTGTGTCGAGCGAATCTTCAATATCGTTCATCACGAGCCGCGCTGCATTGGTACTCATTTCATCCGAATAATTGAGTAAGCTATATTGGTAAGCTTTCATTTCTTTCCTTTCTTCGTCGGAAAGGGTTTCCCAATGTTCCATCCGGTAATTACCCACCGCTTCTGCAAGCTCCAGAAAATTTTCTGCCAGTACTGCGGATTGTTGCGAAGTAAGCTGTGCCATATCAGTTTTCGTTTTTAAGTTTATTAAATTCATCCACTGTATCCTGTATTTCGCTGCCATACCTTGTCAGCAATTCCTTGATCTCTTTAGTTTTCAGTTGGCTCCGGGCATCATACAACTCCTGATGTCCGGCGCCTATGCTTTCGATTCCTTTACCAAAAACTGCTATCTGTCTTTTTTTTACATCTATACCTGCCATTAAGCCATTGTACTCCTCAATCACCTTCTTTTTTTCGTAAGGGCTGATGGCCTTATCTTTCGACAAGTCGAAATAATAGCTTTGGGTCCTTTGCCTTTGCGTTTCAAGCCGCCGCGTCAGGTTGGTCACTAAATTCGATTTTAGGGCATCGAGCAGTATTTTGACTGACTCATTGGCCTCTCCGATATAGGTTGTCAGTTTTTTGCGCCGGTACCCGTTGGTAATAGCCTGTGTCAGGATATTCGATACTTTGGTACAGGCATTTACCTGCGCCTGATTGATATTCACCAGTCCGAAATTGCCTGCCGTTAACCCATTTGTCAGGGCATTGAACTGATAATTGGTTAGTTCGTTACCAGATAGCTTAGTGAGTCCCTCAAAATAGCCTTTAAGGGCGTGGTAAATCACTAATGTCACACTATCAGCCTCTTTCTCGGTTTGACAGTCGCAGCCCTTGGTCAATAATTGTTGCTTTTCGAGTTGCTCCATCTGGCATTTTTCCTGGCAGGCCTTGTTAAAGCTGTATCCGAGCTCTTCGAACTGCCCGATACTCCCCGCCGCATTTGCCGCATAATCATTTACCCGGCCAAGGTTTACGCAGCCCGCAAAAAATAGCGAAAGCCCGATCACCCCAAGAACGGGGAAAAGTTTTGGATGGTCCATGATTGTGTTTTTAGTTTACAATAGGTACCCGCCTTCAGCCGACTGCGGTGCTTTTTATGGATTTTTTCCTTCAGAAGGCTACAGCAGGAAGTACTTCAATACCTAAACTTAAACAAAATTTGGGGAAATGTTGCATAGGGGGCTTTATTGGGTGGATGGTTTAGTTATAGGTTAAGTATAATTTAATCCCGTTTGCTCAACATGGACAGTCACGCCCTGTTAGTGCCTGACTATCGGCAGAAAGGGCTTGCTTCCCTGCACTTGTAACCCTGTATTTAAAGCGGTAATTTAATTGAAAGATTTACCTCCTATTTACTCCCTTGCCCATTCGAGTCTTACGCCATTATTTTCCGTACTTGTTTATGCAAATAATTGGATTTAGAAAGGAAACAAACTCCCATTCAACCTTCATTCAAATTTTAAGTGTTTGGTAAAGGCGATAGCACTAAGTCAAGTTTTGCAAAAGGATGAAGGGAAAAAGCGATTTGTTGTTACAGAAGCTTTTTTTATATAGCGATATTATTCGTTTTCCCGTATTTCTATTTTATTTTAATGGTATACTTTTTTACCAATTTAGTTTCTTTTTTTTGATAAATATATTGTAAATACCTTTTTCCAAATAGAGATTATTAGGTGATTGGGTTGTTGTTATTTCAAGGATATCTGACGGAATACCATCCTTTTCAAACTCCTTTATTCTGTAGACAAGCACCAAAAATTTGGCCTTTTATGAAATATTTTTGTAGTTTAATTAATGCTCACTTTGCTCCGCAATAAGCAAGTCAGGGCGATTTTTGGTATATTCTGTAGCGGGATGGATGATGACAATATCTGTTTGTTTAGGCTCCTTATTCCCATTGAAAATATGATCATTTTCATCTGTCAGAATGATGGGATAGTTTTTTTCCTGCAGGTTAATTAATAGATGGTTTTAAATCTTGTCTGATCTTTCTAAATATATGGTATGATCAATCGTAAGCGGGTTTGTATTCAGATATTCCTTTAGCCTGCCAACCATAGTTTTTCCCAGGGGGGATAGTTGTTTTCATATACACGTGCAGACCCGCAATGAACAATACTTTTCCATTGGGTTTTTTTTTCTACAAATTACAGTATGTTTTTGGCTTGTTCTATTTCTCTTTCTTTATTATTTTTACCCTGCGAAGTTTCGTAACCAAACAGGGTAAATCCAATTTTTAGGGCTTCGGATAAAGCGTTTTCAAATTCTGGTTCTTTAGTGCAATATCCGCTAGCGGTTGTTGGGTATTTTCTTTCATTTATTTCGGGGTCAAATAGTGCTTCTAAGCCAAGGTATCTGTATCCATTATCTTACAAGCCTTACAATATTTACCTCGTGAATGTGCGATGTTTGGGGATAGGATGGGCTTCATTGATTATAACGATTTGTGCATCTATTGACGGATTAAGGCTTGGTTCTCTAGCAATGTATTTTCTGCTATTCATATAAAAAAAACTATCCTCTTGAGTAAAAGTGAATTGCTGAAATTCACTCTTTTCCCATGCCTTCAAGGTTTCTGCATAATATCCGCTGAATGAAAATTCAGTTGCGGCTATCTTGAATCTCCACGGAGTGGTATCCTGTACTATTTGAGATTTGATTTCATCTGATAATTTTTAGGTATTGGTCTTTGTTTGTCCAAAAATAAGAGGGATATAAAGTATAAGAAGGATAGGAAAAAATACTCATTGAGTAGCTATTTTAATACGATTCATCAGGATGATTTCCTTGTCATTGCTGTGGTTCATTTATTTGCCAGAAATATTATCAGTTTGCTGTTATTTAAAATGGTGCCTTGCAGAAATGTTTGTCGGGCTAAAATAAGAAAGACATGGGACATATTAAAACCAATGGGTAGAATTATAAGCTTCGTTGGTGGTTTTGCTCTGCTGCGAATGACTGCTCATGTTCAATGGGTTTGCTGCATACAATAATGGTAAAGGATCATTTGTGAGCCTACCTGCGGTAAAAATAGGTTCTGATCAGAAAAGTAAAGAAAATCCCTGCAAAGTAAGTGTTATTATCTGCCGAGGTTATGTTCTGCTTCACTTTCGGTATAAGCATCTATCTGTTTCAAAAGCTCCATGGACTTCATTAAAAGGGTCCATTCTTTTCCCTTGAAAAGAAGATCAAACCACTTTTTGTCTTTATTTTCTAATTTGATGTTGAAAAAAAGCCAAAGGGCTGCATAAGTAAAAGACAGCGTTACAAGGCCTTGAATAATCCATAAAAACCAGTTTCCGTTTTCAAGCATCGTTTCATTCCAGTAAAAGGTTGTCCATAAAGGAAGTTGTAAAAACATAATCCTTGTTGCCCAAAGCGTAGAAATTTTAAGTTGCGCTAACTTCTTTTGAGTTGTCAGAATTGAATCATATACTTCTACCTTGTATATTTTAGTCAGTTGATAAATATAGAAAAGCAATGCGGCGGCAGTAAGTAAAACTTGAAAAGTAGCAGAGAAGAGAAAAAACTTGTTTGCTCCCGAAAAGGATTTTGTATAAATTTCGCTCAATACAATGGCACCAATACCGACCCATAAAATTCCGATCAATAAGGTAAAAATCTTAATAGGTTTCATTGAATCTAAAATGCTATGAACCTTTACCTTCGTTATATCCATTGTATTTTTTTTGTGTATGACAAAGTTTTCTTCCAATTTGTCATAGGTTGATTGCCAAAGTTTTTTCATTTCCAACTCGTTCATTTCTTTAAAATTTTAATTGTGAAAATCGTTTTCTTAATTTCTCCTTAATACGGGCAATTTTTGTCCCGATATTGCTTACAGACATGCCCAATATTTCAGCCATATCTGCATGGCTTTTGTCTTCGAGATACAAAATCATTAAGGCTTTGTCTATTTCTTTTAACTCATTGATAAACTGTTCCAACAAAATTAATTGTCTTTCCTCCGCTTTGTTATCTTCTGTTACTAAGTGTATGGTTTGCTCATTCAAAATCGTATATTTATTTGTCCTTGTGCTGCTTTTTCGATAGTATGAAATGGCGACATTTAGCGAAATCCGGTACAGCCAGGTCGACATTTTAAACTCCTCATTGTATCTGTGTAAGGATTGCCAAATCTGTATCATCATTTCCTGTACAAGGTCTTGCCTGTCTGTTTCATCCAAACAATATGCACGGGCAACCTTGAACAGAATTCCTTTATGCTGTTCAATAATTCTTTCGAATAATTGCTTTTGTTCTTCTTTGGGCATTAGATTACCGTTTTGAAAACCATTGAGCAATATACTTAAATGATTTCATGTGGTGCCTGATTCCATTGTGTGTAGCTCCTTCGACAATATACACTTCTCCGTTGCTGTTTTCCATAATAGCCTTTTGTAAGGAGACTGCCGAAAACACTTCGTCTTTACTTCCTGCCAATATCACCATAGGCTTGTTTACCGCTTGCAAACCTGCCGCATAGTCGTCAGGTGCCATACTCATATTTGCCCGATAACTGTATTTTCTCATTGGAATGGTGCCCGGTAGATTGAAAAATAGGGCAGGTAAATGATCTTGTTCGTGATTGCCTGTTTCATTTAGCATTTATAATCCTATAATTCGTTCGATATGGATTTTCAGAAATGCTTTAGTGTCCTCATTTTCGGTAATTTCCCTATGTCCAATGGCGGGAGTGTTATGCCCTGTAAAGGGTGCAAAAAGCAGAAAACCATCAGGCTGTGGGTACTGTTTTTCTATGGCATAACGTAATGCCATTCCTCCACCCATTGAGTGTCCTGCAATAATAACTTTGCCATTGGGCTTTTCTTTGCGTATGGTAGAAATAATATCCCTGAGATCGTCTGTATATTGATTGATATATTCAACATCGCCATTATAGCCTTCAGATTGTCCGTGTCCCCGCAAATCTATTGCGTACCCCTCGGCTTGTGTTGCCTGTTGTAATAATCCGGCTGTTCTGTTGTATAGATAGGCATTGCTCGCCACTCCATGTATCAGAATAATGGTATTGGGTGATTGCTTTGGAAATTTATATGCATAAATCTTTTTGTTGTCCCTCACCTGAAAATAATGTTTTTCCGATTTGTAAACCCGCTCAAACCCCATATCAGCTATTGGTACAGAGTCGGGTTCATTCGGTTGGTTTATTGGGTTAAATGTTGGATCGGGTATTTGGATAAGCCTTATGGCTTTTTTAATCATACTGTCTTTGTTACCACCAAAATATTGCTCGAATATAGTTTGTTCGGAAACCTTTGAGTTCCGGCATATGCAGGAAATCAGCATGGGTAAAATCAGTACGACCTTCATCTTATATTTTTTAAATATTCTTTGTTCTCTCAATTATTCGCATTGCCATTTAAAAAATCACAGTTGTCAGTATTTTTTTAATGCTTAACCTGTTTTTTGAATGCAGGAAAATGATGCGTGTTTATTTTTACCTGGTTGATTGTGGAACGATTGGTCTCATGGGCCTGCAGCTATTTATTATATTGATGTAGTTGGCTTTTTAGGTTTTGCTCTGCTGTCTCTGACAGTTCATGCTCAATAGGTTTACCGCATTACCATTGATGCATGGAATCAATTGAGTAACTGCCGAACGATAACAAATATTTCGAATTGTTTTAGCATAGAAAATGCTTCAGGTCCTTCGCCATTTGTAAATAGCCCGGTAGCATCAGGTGCTATGCCTGTAGCACCGGTACCTGATATGGCCAAGGAGAAGGCAAGGCTGTATAGTGCCGGAGATAAAAAAGTTTAGAGCCTTTGTAAACACAAATGCGAAATCCAATTTTGTTTTGCGTATCAATTCACAAGAATAAGTTATGGATGGATTATGGAAATTTCTTTTTAGGAATTTTATATGTTATGCAGGTTTTCGATGTATTTTTTACCTTCTTTTTTAAGGAATCATATTTCGAGGCGCCCTAAATAGAAATACAGCCCATAATTATGGGAAGTACGTAAAGGATGCTGCCGGTATGTTTTCTTCGAAGGTCCTTACCCCCTTCTCAAAATCTTTATCTTTTGGCCGGCAGCTACCTGATCTGTTAAGAGCATTCCATTGAGCAATGCATACTCCTCCAAACGGCTATTGGGTATATTTTGAGTGGTTAAAAATTGAGAAAAAGAGGTAGCTTTAGGAACCGTAACAAAAGCGATTCTTTCAGGCTTCCTGTTTAATTTAGATGGATCAGAAAGTTGTTTAAAACTATTATACATATTTTGAAAAGCAGGGAAGTAGTTTTGGAAGGTTTGGGGATTTCCTGCACCAATAATTTCGTAAATAAGCCCGTTATGCTGAATAAAGGAGGCTAGAATACGCACGGTGCCACCTTGTGCGCCCGTTTGAGGATTTTGCTGCTGAACCTGATCGCCAAGAATTATGGTTGCAGGTAAGCCATTAATGGTTGTATTGCGGCTATCTGTTAACTGAATTTTATACTGTTGTTGAAAAGCCTGTGCGGCAGCCTGTGCATTACTACCTTGTGCAAGCGTCAGGTAAGCCATTCCATCACCACCCGGTGGGGCAAACATTACATTGCTTGGTGAATTTTTATATTGCCAGCCACTGGGTGTACTAAACTGGAATTTGAGTTCGGGGTGGTAAAAAATGCTGTTTTCCAGAAAGCCTTGCCTTGGGTCGGGGCCAAAAACCATGCCTTCAATTTCTTTAAAATAGCTGGCCTGGGCCACTACCGGGTTGGTTAAATTATTAGCCCGCTGGTATTTATTGGCCATTTGCGTAACTTTTTCGAAACGGTTTCCAGGATCGGGGTGGGTGCTCAAAAATTCGGGTAAACCACTCGTTCCTTTTGGTTGAGAGCGTTGCAAGGTGAGGAAAAATTTCGCCATTTCCCGGGCATCATAACCCACTTTTGAGCTATAGTCTACCCCTAATTTGTCGCTTTGGGTTTCATCGTCCCGGCTAAATTTCAAGTTTAAAAGCTGTGCGCCCTGGCTTAATTCGTTAGCAAACTGTGCTACTTCAGGACTGATGATGATGGCTGCTATCAGGCCTAATTGGGTCAGCAATCCCTGGCTTTGCTGGCTAATGCTATGGCGTGCTGTAATATGTCCTATTTCGTGGCCCAATACACCAGCAAATTGTGCTTCATTGTTCATATGGGTTAATATACCACGGGTGAAATACACAAAGCCACCCGGCACTGCAAATGCATTGATCGCATCACTATCAAGTACCCGAAATTGCCAGTTGAGATCAGGACGATGCGAAATTTTGGCCATTTCCAATCCTTTTTCCCGAATAAACCGCTGGATACCGCTATCGGGATAAAGCCCATACTCTGCAATTATTTGTGGATCACTTTGTACACCCAATGCTATTTCGTCTGCCTCGCTCATGAGTGCCAATTGCCTTTTACCAGAAACAGGGTTTACAGCACAACTATTGAACAGAGAAATGACCAGTACAAAAGTGATTGTACTTAGGATGATTTTTTTTATTGAGAAAAGGATCATAAAAATACTTTTGGATAATTGTTTTAAAAATTTATGGGAATTGTATGGGTTGAAACATTCCCCATTGTGAAGATATTAAAATATTGATTTAGTTTAATTTATATCGGTAAAAGGAAAGAATTATGTAAATTACAAGCATATTAATACAAAAAATTATACGGTATTTGCCAGTAGGGGACTTTCATAAACTTTAGAGATGTCCTTTGAATAGTTTTCATGTATCATACAAGCTCAGGTATTTACTAATAAGACTATGTTACTAAGGCTTTCACAAAAATTGTTTTGCTTTCATCTTCAACCACGAATACTTTCTGACGCTATTGATCTACGTTTCAGTATAAAATCGGTTTTGTGCCTTGCGGTTTATGGAAATAGGTGATTGTTAAGCCAGGAGAAAATGCTGATGAAAAGCTTTTAATGAAGACAACAACCAACGGCTAAATTGAAAATGTTTGGCTCCGGATCAACACAAAATAAAAATACAAATGCTACAGATCATGGTGTCTGTTCCTATTTTCCTTTACTTTTCTTTCTGCTTTCTTTCGTAAAGTGTTTGAAAATTTAAATCCTATTTGTCTATTGGGATATTTACTATTTTAGGATTGTCACATTGATTTTGTCTACGAGCACCTTTAAGTTGTTTTTTTTGTTTTAAGTTATTTTTCAATGAAGGTAAAATGTCTATTGTCGGGAATCGTTAGCGAAATACCAATGCCTCAAACCATTTTTTTTCTAGTTTGAAAGGTATACAATAGGGTTAAATACATTTTAGTGCCACTCGGTTGAAAGGTCGAATCAAGTTGTATTATGTCTTTAAATCACAAGTCACTTGAAATGTCAATGGAACCGGGAATTTTCTAGCCATTATCGTTAAAAGTATTTATCAATTTTTGAATTATATCGTCCATTTGTAATGATTCCCTTTTTAATGGGTGTCTGATATTTTTTGGTCATACTTTAGATTATATTGACCTTTCTCTTATTCTCGATATCTATTTAAAAAAAGGTTTTTAGGGTTTGTTAGTAATGCTAACTCACTATTGAATACTGTATATATATTTGCAAAGTTCGTAATTTGGCAATCAATTTTATTTTAATTGTTGTTTAGACGAATTAGCTAATTTTCTTTAATATATCATTTTTCCAATGCATTGAATGCATTATGTTTTAGGTTTGGATTTTTTGATATTCAAATATAATTCTAATGATATGATAGTGGTAATTTGGTTTAAAAAATGGTTGTTGCGATTATATTTTGGTATTGCCGATTAATGTTCGTCAATAAAATCTTCAATTTTGGCATTTGCAGTATATTTGAAATCTGCAATTATTGATGAAATTGATTTGGTTTAACGTGTAGGGCCATTTCGTTTTATTGTTGAAATATTATCGGTTGATGTTCGCGTCCCCGATATAGTCGACAGGCTGTACGTCTTTAACGGGGACGCACTATTCCCATTTTTAATTTTTCCAATGTTGTGCAAATTATCCGGCATTATTTTTGTAAAATCAATTCATTGCGTATTTCAGACGATTTTAACCATTCCGAATCCGCGATTTTGGCCAAATCCGATAATATCATTTGATGATTATCAATGATCCCAAGGTAGCATCCCCTATTTTGTATTATAATGATTAAAAAATAGTGAGCATCAGCCGAATAATCTCAGTTGGGTTTTCAGTGCGATTATACATTAGATTTATTTTTAAAATTATGCATTGGTTTTTATTTAAATGGTTTGCGTTTTTCCCGGTATATTAGTTCTGTATTATTTGTATTGTTATTGTCAATAATATACTATATATCACCCTGATTTTCATTATTTGGATCATGATGTTTTAATAGTTGCCTGATTTTTGAAACATAAAAGGATTTCCTTTATTTTTTTAATACTCACTCTCAGTTATCCCTCTCCAAAATATATACTTATCCATTTGCAAACACTTACAAATACTTATACCCGGGAGTAAACGGGTAACAACCGACTAATTCCAAACAGCTTGCTCATATTTGCAATGGGTCAGATGGGGGTTTTCAAAAGTCTTGATGAGTACATCGTTTAGGGGTGGAAAGGCCATTTAGAGAAAATTGCCCGCCAACTTTTTCCGCAGGCTTCGTTAATTTGCAGGCAGATACGGCAAAGGAATGAGCAATAGGCAATAGGCAATAGGCAATAAGCAATAGGCAATGGGCAATGGGCAATGGGCAAAGGGCAATAGGCAATGGGCAATGGGCAAAGGGCAATGGGCAATAGGCAATGGGCAATATCCAATGGGCAATAGGCAATAAGCAATAGGCAATGGGCAATGGGCAAAAGGCAATGGGCAATGGGCAATAGGGAAATGGCAATAAGACAATAGGTAAAAGGCAACAAGGAAATAAGGAAATATGCAATTGGCAATAGGCAAAGGGAAATAAGACAATAAGCAATAGGCAAAAGGCAAAGGGTAATAGCCAAAAGGCAATAAGGCAAAAGGCAAAGGGCAATAGGCAATAAGCAATAGGCAATAAGCAATAGGCAATAAGCAATAGGCAATTGGCAAAGGGCAATAAGACAATAGGTAATGAGCAATGAGCAATGAGCAATGAGCAATAAGCAATAGGCAATAAGCAATAAGCAATTGGCAATTGGCAAAGGGCAATAAGACAATAGGTAATAGACAATAGGTAAAAGGCAATAAGGCAATAAGCAATTGGCAATAAGCAATAAGCAATTGGCAAAGGGCAATAAGACAATAGGTAATAGACAATAGGTAAAAGGCAATAAGGCAATAAGGAAATAAGCAATTGGCAATAGGCAAAGGGAAATAAGACAATAAGCAATAGGCAATGAGCAATAAGCAATGAGCCATGAGCAATAGGCAAAGGGGAAATAAGACAATAAGCATTATGCAATTGGCAAAGGGCAATAAGACAATAGGTAATAGACAATAGGTAAAAGGCAATAAGGCAATAAGGAAATAAGCAATTGGCAATAGGCAAAGGGAAATAAGACAATAAGCAATAGGCAATGAGCAATGAGCCATGAGCAATAGGCAAAGGGAAATAAGACAATAAGCAATATGCAATTGGCAAAGGGCAATAAGACAATAGGCAATAAGGAAATAGGCAATAGGGCAAGAGGCAATAAGGTAACAGGCTATAAACAAGCAGGCAAGAAGGTAGGTGGGCAGCAGGTCTTTAATCCTTTGGGCTGCTTGCTGTCTTGATAAAACAACCTTAGGTTCTTGGGTGGCTGAATTATTTTTATAGCTATCCGCCTTCCAGCTCCATTTACTTAGATAGCCTGCCTGCTTAAAGTGATACGTTCAAAATACAATACTATGGAAAACAACGATATTTTTAATCTTGCAGCCGATTTGGTGAATTATACCGATAAACATGTGTTCCTGACCGGGAAGGCAGGTACTGGTAAAACTACTTTCCTAAGATATATCCGGGAGAACACCCACAAAAATTCTGCCGTGGTGGCCCCCACCGGGGTGGCAGCTATTAATGCCGGTGGTACCACGCTCCACAGTATGATGCAGTTGCCCTTTGGGTTGTTTATCCCCGAGGGTACAAGACCCTATACCGGGCAAAGCCGGGAGGAGATGCACGATCACCACAGCCTTACAGCCCGGCTGCGGATCACTGGTACCAAGCGCAAAGTACTCGAGGCACTCGAACTGCTGATTATTGATGAAGTGAGTATGGTACGCGCCGATCTGCTCGATATGGTGGATACCGTCCTGCGTTTTGTACGCAAACGCCCACAGGATCCTTTTGGTGGGGTGCAATTGCTCTATATAGGCGATATGTTTCAGTTGCCCCCCGTGGTAAAAGATGAGGAAGCCGAAATTATGCGGCAATATTATAAAAGTGTCTTCTTTTTCGATGCCCGGGTGATACGGGAAAGTCCTCCTGTGTATGTGGAACTCACCAAAGTCTATCGGCAATCCGATGAGCGCTTTATAGAGGTGCTCAATCAGGTGCGCAACAACGCCCTCAACGAGGACGGGTTGGCGCTGCTGCAAAGTCGCTACCTGCCTGGGTTTGAACCCGCAACCAAAGAGAACTATATCACCCTCACCACGCACAACTATAAAGCCGATCAGATCAACGCCACTGCATTAGATGCCCTGAAAACACCCGGTTTTGAGTTTGAAGCCGAGATCAGGGAGGATTTCCCCGAACATGCACTGCCGGTAGAAAAATGGCTAAGGCTTAAAAAAGGGGCTCAGGTTATGTTTCTCAAAAACGATACGGAAACCCCGCGCCGCTATTTCAATGGTAAAATAGGCGTGGTGCATGCCATAGCCCGTGATGAGATAAAAGTGCTTTGTCCGGGGGAGGAGTACCCCATTACCGTAGCCAAAGAAACATGGCGCAATATTCGATATACCTATGAAGCCAATACCAAATCGGTAAAAGAGGAGGAGTTGGGTACGTTTACCCAATACCCGCTGCGGCTTGCCTGGGCCATCACCATCCACAAAAGTCAGGGGCTTACTTTCGAAAAAGCCATCATTGATGCCGGACAGGCTTTTGCCCCGGGGCAGATTTATGTAGCACTCAGCCGGTGCACAAGTCTTGATGGCATGGTACTACGGAGCGTGCTCCATGCGGGGATGGTTTTTGCCGATGAACGCATTGCTCTTTTTGGGAGCCGTGTAAGACCGGTAGCTCAACTGCGCGATCAAACCGATGCTGCAAAAAAGGAATACCTCCAACAAAAACTGATGGCGGTATTTACCCCCGATTCTTTTTTGCAGCAGCATCAACATCTCGAGGCGCTTCTTGGTCGTTTTGCCGATATGTTCAATAGCGGGCTGGCAGAATGGCTGCAACGTGTAAAAAATCCGTTACAAAAATGGACGGAGTGGTTTGCGCCGCTAAAAGACAAACTCCAAATCTTACTCGATCAGGGGAACCCCGAGACCCATGAACCGTTGCAAAAATGGCTGCTTCAAAAGGTACCCGAATTGCAGCGCTTGTATGAAGAAGAAATCTGGCCTGCCTGGCGTGCTATGCCGGGTTTGGCAAGCGGACAAACCCGCAAATCGGCAGAGACTTTTTTATCGGTTGTAGAAAAAATGTCCGACCAACTCCGCGCTACCGGGCAATACCTGGAGCGGTTAAAAAATGGTTTTTCGCCGGGTGCCTTTTTTGCCAAAACAGAGGTGGTGAAACCCTGGGCGATCTCCTCTCCGGAACCCGGAGCGCTCCCAAAAGCAACAACATACACCTCCTCTTCGCAGGTGCCGGGCAGTATGGACGAGGACCTGCCGCACCCCGAACTCTATCGGCAGTTACGGCGGCTGGTAAATATCATTGTGGAGCGCGAAACCATTCCTTCTTACATGGTGGCCAATGCCAAAACCCTCCGCGAAATGGTATTGGCTTTGCCGCTCACCCTAACCGACCTGACCCGTATCAAAGGGTTTGGTCCCAAAAAAGCAGATTGGCTCGGGGATGAATTTATTGAACTGATTGAGGCCTATTGCCAAGAGCATGGGTTGGAAAGCAATATGGAAGCGGTGGCACCGGAGGCAAAAGCCAAACC
>JBBQXO010000125.1:0-13413 GCA_038209595.1 Chitinophagales bacterium | reverse complement strand
ACTTATACTACTTCGGCTCCATCACCACCACAGGCACAATCATTTCCTCCAAACTCACCCCACCATGCTGAAAAGTATTTTTGTAATAATTCACAAAATGGTTGTAGTTGTTGGGATAGCATAAAAATTTATTCTCCCGGGCAAATATGTAGCTTGAATTGATATTGGGGGTAGGCAATCCTGCATCGGCGGGCTTTTTAAAGGCAAGCACATCTTTAGCGTCATAGTTCAGGTTGCGGCCATGCTTGTACCGGATATTGGTACTTGTTTGCCGGTCGCCCACTACTTTAGCTGGGTTTTGTACCCGGATGGTTCCATGGTCTGTGGCCATTACAATCCGTATTTTTTTATCCGCTATTTTTTTCAAGGCTTCGAATAGCGGGCTGTGTTCAAACCAGCTTTTCGTAATACTGCGGTAGCTGCGTTCATCGCTTGCCAGTTCCTTCAGCACTTCCATTTCGGTACGGGCATGGCTGAGCATATCCACAAAATTGTACACAATCACATTCAGATCGTTGTTGAGCAAATTATGGATATTGTTTACCAATTGCTGTCCTGCTTCGTTGGTCACAATTTTGGTATAACTATGCTTTATATCCTTCATACCAAGCCTGCGAAGCTGATCGGTCAGGAAAAAATCTTCACTGGCATTTTTTCCGCCGTCTTCATCATCATATTTCCAGTCGTTGGGGAACTTCTTTTGAATATCCACTGGCAACATACCGGCAAAAATAGCATTGCGTGAATACTGTGTGGCGGTGGGTAGTATGGAGTAAAAACTATCTTCTTCCACCATACGGAACAACTCACTGAAAATAGGCTGAATGGCGCGCCACTGATCGAGCCTCAGGTTGTCAATCAATACAAAGAAAGTAGAAACTCCCGGTTTGATTTCGGGGAGTACTTTTTGCCGGAAAATAGTATGACTAAGCAAGGGGGCGTTTTCCGCTTTGGGATCTACCCAGTCGGCATAATTCCTGCTGATAAATTTAAAAAATTCGGTATTGGCTTCGTCTTTCTGACTTTGGAATACATCACGCATTTCGGGACTGTCGCTTTTGTCCATTTCCATTTCCCAGTACACCAGTTTTTTATAAATTTCCCGCCATTCTGTATGATCGGGTGTACTGTTAAGCGCCATAAAAAGGTTGCGAAAATCCTGCTGATAAAGCGAGGTGGTTTTTTCGCTTACCAGTCGTTTATTATCAATGATTTTTTTCAAACTGAGCAACACCTGATTGGGGTTTACCGGCTTAATCAGGTAGTCGCTTATCTGACTCCCAATGGCTTCTTCCATCAGGTTCTCTGTTTCGTTTTTGGTAATCATCACCACCGGAATGGTAGGATTTATACTTTTTATTTTCGCCAGCGTTTCCAGACCGGTCAGTCCCGGCATGCTTTCGTCAAGCAGCACCACATCAACCGGATGCTCTTTTACATAATCAATGGCATCAAAACCATTGGTAAGGGTTTTTACTTCATATCCCTTGTTGGCGAGTAGCAGTAACTGACTTTTCAGACTGTCAATTTCATCGTCTACCCAGAGTATTTTATTTGGCATGCGGGAAGTTAATATAAAAAATGAAGGTCAGGTTCTATTTAAGAAATATTTGTGGGATTAGCCCTGCAACCGGGAATCCATTGAACCCCATTATTGGCCACTTAAAACTTGTTTCCAAACCGCCTGATTCACTTTTACAGGGTATTTCTTCCGGACGCTATCGAGCCATTTATTTTCAAGTGCTTCCTGATAATCGCTGATTACATACCCCTTGGCCTGCTCAAAATTGCGGATACCACCTTTGGCTCCTTTTTCGAGCATATACATAAAGGAGTAGCTGCCATCAAGCGGATTGCGTTGAGGAGCGGAACATTTACCGGTTTCGGGCCAGGCACTTTCTGCCAAAGGCAGCATCGTTGCTTCGTATCGGCCACTGTCGGCAAATACCTCGTTTTCATATTTCGTGCTAAGTTGGCGCCAATCATCCCGATTGTTTGCAAGATCCATCCCAGCTTTTTGCGCCAGCAGGCTATCGGTGGTATTCACCAAAATGGCGATGGCATTTGGTCCCCAGCGGTAGTTGTCTTTGTTTTTGTCAAAAAATGTTTGGAGTCCCTTTGTATCATTGGAAGCCTTGGTCCACACTTGCTGACTCATGGCTTCAAACAGCAGGTTGGCTTCTTTAAAATCTTGTAATTGCTTTGCAAATCCGGGATCAGCCTCTTCGAGGTTGACTTTCAGGTAGTCTAATTTTTTCCCTTTAAAAAAAGTGGCGTAGGCCTGATTGATATCCGAACCCGGCTGTAGCGTGCCGGCGTTTGCTTGTACCCGTGCATAGGCCACCCAGTCATCGAGGGTGATGCCGCCCTTGCCGTAAGTAAAAAGTAAAGTAGCTCTTGGGGTTTTTGGATCCTTTAATTTCAAGAGGCTGTCGGTATAGATTTGCAGCCATTTTTCGGTTACGATTCCAGCTTTAAAAGGAATGGCCGGAATTAAACTTATGAGGTAATTGTTTTGCGCAATAATCAATCTGCCGCTAGATACCACCTGCTGTTTCACCCTTTCGCGTTCCTCCATATTTTCGACTCCGGGAGGCGGTATTTTAGAAATCAATTGCAACACATGCACGCCCATAGAGGTAATTACGGGTTGGCTTACATCACCGGGTTTTTTCAATCCAAAAGCTGCAGCTTCAAAATCAGTATCAAAGGTACCAATCGAGAAGGGCGGAATAATGCCTCCAATTTGGTTGGTGGTGCGGTCCTGACTATAGGTTCGTGACAATTCAGTAAGCGATGCGCCGTTTTTCAAAAGACCAGCAATGGAGTCGGCCAATGCTCTTTTCATAGCCTTTTCGGTGTCGGTCGTACCCGTTAGGTAAGCAAGTAAAATTTGCCCCACTTCTACTTTTCCGCTACCCGGTCGTACCGCTCTTTTGCTAAAAATATATACCCCTTCACTAGCCACCACCGGCTCACTATAGCCTCCGGTCTCCAGAGCATAAATTTCATTTTCAAATGCATAGGGCAATACAAATGTGGTCATCCATCCAGCTACGCCTTCACGGGCAGCCATTTCGGGGTCCGCATTAAAACGGGCGGCTGCTTTTTCCCAGGGTTCTCCTTTCTTTAGAGCCTGCCATGCCTCCGAAGCGGTTGTTTTAGCTTTGTTGATATCTGGGCCGGTAAAAAATATATACCCCAGTAAAGCATCTTGCTGCATCCGGCGGATGGCTTCATCGGTTAGTGTTTCCAGCCCGGCTTTATCAGCAATGTAATTATCCCGAAGTTGGGCTTTGTACCCTTCTGTTTCCTGTATTTGCAGGGGCAGGGTATCCATCCGCATATCGTATGCAGCCTGCACCTTCAACCTGTAGTTGATATACAAGGGCAGGTATTCTTTCAAACCATCCTGCCGGTCGCCGGTGCCAGGATTTTTTTCGTAAGCTCTTAAAAATTCAGAGGTGCTAACCGTTTTTTTTCCATAGGTAAATAGAGCGGCATCCTGCGCATACATGCTGCCAGTCAGCAATAAGAACATCAGGCAATGTGTCACTACAAGTCGTTTCATATGGGGGTAGTAGTCAATTTTTAAGAACCGGATTTAGCTTGTTTTATCTTTTGTTCCAATACATTATTCAGATCTTCCAACCCCAGATTTTTGGCGATAATGCGTTTGTCTTTATCCAGTAAAAATAAGGTGGGGGTACTGCGCATATCGTACAACTGTCTGAAATTGGCTTGCCTGGACTTTTCTTCTTCAGCCCGCATGGCTTTGGTTTGATGCACATGTATCCAACCTTTACCATTTTTTTGGAGGGTTGGTACCCAGTCGTTGATGGCTTCCTCATTTACCATAACGGCGTACACCTGTACGTTGTTTTTCTTCCAGGTAGCTTTGTAGAGGCTATCGAGTTTTGGTAACTCCTCCTTGCATTTTCCGCAATGGGGATCCCAGAAATTGATGACGATATAATCACTTTTTACATCATACAATTTCTTCATTTTACCTGCTGTATCTACCAGCGCCATATCGTAGGCAGGAGCACCCAACTGATTGGCCATAATCATATAAGCCCGGTCGGTGATGGCTTTGCGTTGTTTTTCGTTAAGCCAGTTGGTTGCGGAGTTGTCGTTGGCGATGTATTTTTCGTAGGCATGCAAAAACACTTTGTCCTGTCCCATAATTTTTGGATACATATAATTGTCTACAAAGTAGCTGATCAGGTATCGCGACATTTCGTCGTCGTTGCGACCAAGCGCCATCATCCAGTTCATTTCGTAAATCAGGCTGTCCGAGTCGGGCACCACCCAATTATTGAGGTAGGTTTTCAGCTTGTTTTCAAAAATGGGGGTACGCACCAATCTGCCATCCATAAAATCGAAGGCATCCCAATAATGGTCTTTCGCATACCGGTATTGGGCCACGCTATCGGCCTTGGTTCGGGGTTTTTGCAGATTTTCCGGCAGGGGTACTTCCTGCATGGTTTTAAAAAGCAGAGCAAGTAAACTTTCAGGATGCTCCTGCATCAGATTTTTGCGGTAGTCGTTTATTTCCTGTAATTGCTGATCTACTTCTTTCTGCAATCTTACTTTTTCAGCGGGTTCTGCGGCGGTTTCCATTGCCTGCCTGCCGCTTTCGGCAGCAATGGCCCGCGGACTGATATATTGGGTGTAGGCAAGAAACTGATTGTTTTCCTCACTTCCGGTATAGATCAGGCTTTGGTCGGGTTGCAGGGTATCCATGGCAATGCCAAAAACCTGATCTTTGGGAATAAGCATTTCAAACAAAATCGTTTTTTGTGGCGAGGCCATTATGTACACCCCTTGCTTCAGGGGTTCTTTTCCGGTAAAAACCCCACGGCTGCTTGCATCGAGGTAAGCGCTATCGGCCAGTCCCTTGATGCCGCCATAATAATAAGCGAGATACACCCATTGGTTTTGGAAAGGCTTTATCTGCAAATCAATCTTATAACCGGGTGTTTCCGATGCTACTTTCTGTTCTGTTGCCTGCTGACTATTACCAGTCAAAGCCATCCAGAGACAGAACATAGATACCAACAGTTTCTTCATAAAAATCTATATTTAATAAACGTGGCTGTAAAAATAAGTGAAACCAAGGTGCAGGCTCATTTTGTGTTGTTAAAGATGTGCAGCCATGGTATCTTCACCCCACAATGAGTCTAAAATTCTGCTGTATTGCCTTGTTGGTGTTTGTTTTGCCCGTTTTTAACGTGGGGGCGCAGGCTGTTATTCGCATCAATCAATTGGGGTACACCCCCGGGGGATTGAAAATGGCGGTTTGGGGAAGCAAGCAAAAAGATACCCTAACCGCTTTCCGTTTGATGGATGCCGTAACCAATGAGGTCGTTTTTGAGGCGGCTGCCGGAACCGCTTTTGGAACTTATGGTCCTTTTCAGCAAACCTGTCAATTGCATTTCAGTGAGTTTGAAAAGCCGGGGAAATATTACCTCTTGGCTGGCAACAGCCGGTCTCCGGTTTTTTCCATCGGGTATGAAGTTTACCGGGGAGCGGCGGATTTCTGTTTGCGCTACATGCGGCAGCAACGCAGTGGATTCAACCCCGCATTGGCCGACAGTTGCCATACACAGGATGGCTACACCCTTGGTGGACCGATGCCCGATAGCAGTTTTGTACCGGTAACCGGTGGTTGGCACGATGCCAGTGACTATCTGCAATACGTAACCACAACCGCCAATGCAACGTATCAGTTGCTCGCAGCCTGGCGAGATTTCCCCCGGGTATTTGGTGATGAATATGCTGGCAATGGGCTGTTGGGTCGTAACGGGCTGGCTGATGTAGCCGACGAAGCCCGCTGGGGTCTTAACTGGCTGGTAAAAATGCATCCCGCCAAAACCCTGATGTTCCACCAATTGGGTGATGACCGCGACCATATCAGTATGCGACGTCCGGGGCTCGATAGCCAGTATGGGAAAGGGTTTCAGCGTCCGGTGTATTTTGTAAGCGGTCAACCGCAGGGGAGTGAACGATTTAAAAACAGAAGCAATGGTGCTGCCAATATCGCCGGTAAATTTAGTGCTGCCTTCTCACTTGGTCAGCAGCTTTTTGCCCGCAGGGATATTGGGTTTGCTGCCCGGCTTAGGGAAAGGGCTTTGAATGCTTATGACTGGGGATTGGCAAATCCCGGAGTGTGCCAGACCGCTCCCAACCGCGCACCTTATTTTTATGAAGAGGACAACTGGACCGATGATATGGAATTGGCTTCTAGCCTTCTTTTCAGGGCCACGGGCAATAACCTGTATGCAAAAAAAGCGATGGAATTTGGTGCTATGGAACCTATAACTCCCTGGATGGGTGCCGATACAGCGCGACATTACCAATGGTATCCTTTTGCCAATGCAGGCCATTACGAAATGGCCGCGGCACTTCCCGGAAACAGTCCGGAACGCAAAGCTTTTATTGGTTGGATGCGGGATGGTCTGCAGAAAATTGAGGCGAAGGCCCGGCAGAATGCATTTTTGAGAGGCATTCCCTTTATCTGGTGCAGCAACAATCTGACTGTGGCAGCGGCCAATCAGGCGTATTGGTATCGTACCCATAGCGGCGATACTGCATTTGCCATGCTGGAACAGGCCAATTTTGACTGGTTATTCGGATTGAATCCGTGGGGTACCAGCATGGTATATGGGCTGCCGCAAAAAGGCGATACCCCCGAAGATCCCCATAGTTGGTTTACCCATGGCGGCGCTATGCCGGTGGATGGCGGTTTGGTTGATGGACCGGTGTACACTTCCATTTACAGTAACCTGATTGGGATCAGCCTGACCAAGCCAGATGCCTACGCTGAGTGGCAAAGCGACCTCGCCGTTTACCATGATGACTATGGCGACTACAGTACCAATGAGCCCACCATGGATGGTACGGCTTCCCTTATTTATCTGCTCGCCGCTAAGGAATCAGAAGCTATTTTGCAAAAACCCAATGGCCCGCAGGTAGCACAGGGAGCAATAATCCGGGGCGATAGCAGTGTCCCAAAAATCGCTCTGGTGTTTACTGGTCATGAATACAACGACGGGCTAAAATTTATAACACAGACCTTGCTCAGGGAAAAAATAAAAGCCGGGTTTTTCGCCACCGGGCTTTTCGCCGAAAAAAACAGCAGGCAATTGGCAGCACTTCGGTTGGCAGGCCATTATGTCGGGCCGCATAGTCATGATCATTTGCTCTATGCAGACTGGACGATACGCGATAGCCTTCTGGTTTCGAAGGAACTTTTTATGGATGACCTTCAAAAAAATTATGGGGTATTGGTGCCGGCTGGACTGCCGGTAGAAAAAGCCCCTATTTTCTTACCGCCTTACGAATGGTACAATGATAGCATAGCGGCATGGTCGGCGTCCTTGGGGATCACCCTAATCAACCATACCCCGGGAACATGGAGTACAGCCGATTATACCACACCGGATATGCCCAACTATCGCAATGCAGATACCATTTATCAATCCATTATGAAGCGGGCACGAGCTATTCCTTACGGACTGAATGGCTATATATTATTAATGCATCTTGGGACTGATCCGGCTCGGCGAGATAAGTTTTACCGGCTTTTACCCTTGCTGATACAGCAATTAGAAACGGAAGGTTATACTTTTATAAGGGTGGATGAAATGATTGGGAAGCCACTGCCTGCGGAGAAAAAGTCTGCACCCCGTAAGCGATTAAGGCGTAGATAGTAGTTGCTACTTTGGGTGTGCAATAATTTCTTTACGATTTTTTCAAAAAGGGCTGTGGGCAAAACCGGCGGAAAGGTTTTTTAGCATTTTGTTAATTGATAGAGCCGTTCATCCGTCATTGATTTGAATTAGCAAGTGTTTTTGTAATTTCGAAATCTGAAAATGCAGGGCCTTATGCAGTTAGAAAAAATAAACAACAAAGGGCGGGCGCAACTTTTTATCAATCCAGCTTTGGAAGCGCTTACCAAAACGAATCCATTCGTTATCTGGGGAATCTATATTCCTGTTTTATCCTCGATGATGTATTATGCCTATCAGCACTTTCATTATTCAGGCTTGCAGGTTTTCTTGCTTTGGTGCTCCGGCATGTTTTTCTGGACGCTTTTTGAATACGTAGCCCACCGGTTTCTGTTCCATTTGATTTCGGAAACCGAACGGGGGCAAAAGATTATTTACATCCTTCATGGCAATCATCATCATTATCCCCGCGATAAGCAACGTCTGATCATGCCTCCGGTGCCTGGTCTTATCATTTCCTCAGTGGTTTTTTCTATACAATACCTGATACTTGGCAAGGCTGCCCTATTATTTTTCCCGGGCTTTATTGTCGGCTATCTTATCTATGGCACCATACATTATGCTATACATGCCTTTAACCCGCCCTTTAAATTTATGAAGCCTTTGTGGCGCAATCATCACCTGCATCACTACAAAGATCAGAACAAAGGCTTTGGGGTAAGTACCACCCTTTGGGATCGGGTTTTTGGCACCATGTGGGATCTTAAAAAGGAAAAAGAAGACAAGGAAAAAGGGAAGACCTTGATGTACGCACAGGTAATGGGTGTTACAAGATAGATTTTGGTTTACTCAATTTTTTCCAACCGCCGGGAAGTAGCAGTGGTGTGCGATTACCATGCAATTTCAATATTTTAAATGGGATTGAGGGTTTGTGAACTTTGGAGGTGGCTGTTTTTATTGAACAAAGGGGTCAATTTTTTGCTGATCACATCCTTTCTTGTTCACTTATTTTATTTGTTCACGTGCCGTGGACATATTCTATTTGTGAACAGGTGAAACAAAATACTTTATATACAGCTCTGAAAAATATTCGTCAGAATGCAGGTATCGTAGTTAATTTTCAACCAATAAATGCCTTGGATGGTACATTGGATTTTGACTTCAAAGACCATAATATTCGTTTTGTAGCAGAGGTTAGGAATGAAGTAAGAAATCATCATTTGCCTCAACCCGGGTAGTTTTCCCATCATTACAAAAACTTTGTTTTGGTAGCTGAGAATCTTTTTCCGAAGGTAAGAGAGATGCTCAGAAACAGAGAAATTCCTTATGTTGAAGCCAATGGTAATAGGTACCTTGTACAAAATGATATTTCCATTTTCACAGATAATCAAAAGCCCATACAAAAGCCCGGAAAAATGGGAAACCGTGCTTTCACGAAAACTGGTTTGAAGGTTCTGTTTCAACTTTTACAACATAGTGAGTTTATTCTCCTGACCCAACGGGAACTTGCAGAAAAAGCAAGTGTAGCATTCCGAAATATCCCTCAGGTTATAGACGGCCTGAAGGAAACGGGTTATCTTCTTCCCCTGAACCATTAGGCTTATGTTTGGGAAAATAGAAAAGCCTTGCCTGAAAGATGGATTACGGAGTATGCAACCATTTTGCGACCAAGGTTGACGCTAGATAGATATATTTTCTAAGGTCGCTGGCAGGATTTATCCTTCAATACCCATCTTACCGTATGGGGAGGCGAGCCGGCCGCGGATGTTCTTACTAATTATTTGCGTCCTGAAAAGTATATGATCTATACGAAGGATAGTCGATTGAATTCGATAAAAAAATATGGATTAATACCAGATAAAAATGGGGAGTTAGCGGCTTTCAAAATGTTTTGGAATCAGGAGGAAGGCCTTACTGCTACCGCTTTTCTTGTTTACACTTATTTGTTGCTTGAGGGTGGAAAACGTAATAATGATACCGCGGGAAAGATTTATTATGAATAGGTACAACCTGACCTATATCGAACTTGCAATACTTTATTTCAAATAAACTTTCGATTGTATGGATGAGGTTATGAGAGAAATGGGTATTCCGCATTATCTTAAAGGTGTAAGTGCAATAGCGCTTCAATTGCTTCAAAAGGGAATTAAGCCAAACCGCGGTACTAAGGATTTAGATTTCGCCGTAATGATTTCATTAATAAGAGGATATGAAAATCTTGAAAAGGCATTAGCAAAAAAGGGTTTTAGTAAGGTTGCCGCTCCATGCCCACTTTATTTTGCTCAATACAATGTAGCGATTGATTTGCTTCCTTTTGGAGAAATTGAGCAGCAGTATACTGTCAATTTTAGCGAACGAAATGTGTAGTTGCATGTTTTGGGCTTCCGTGAAGTGCTGGAAGAATCGATGCCGATTTTTATAGGCGGGAAGATTGCCAACATACATTCTTAGACCCTTTTTACTACCCGTTTAGTTTTCTTTTGAATGTTCAAATTCACTGTTTCAATTGGTCCCGATCTACCTATCGGCAGACAGGGATCTTCGTGGATGGCTGTGTTTTGGTCGGCCCCGATCTTCCTATCGGCTGAAAGATACCAACCGGTAGGACTTACGTGAGGTCTCTACTCAACATTCCGACCATTTCCCAAAAAACCAACCAATTTTTTCGGTTAACATGTTCTTAGCGGGAAATCATTTAATTTAGCAGTTCTAAAAAATTAAAGCCATTTATGTTTGACAAATCATCCAACCCAGTGCTTGGGGAAAAAGCATTTAGAGGACTGACTCTTACCGGCGACCAATCGGAAAGAATGACCGTTCAAGGTTCTATGAATAAAACCGGGCTCCTGCTGCTGCTCGTTTTGGGCGGTGCCTATTATACCTGGAGCATGGTGGCCAAGGGCCAAAATGTTACGCCCTACATGATCGGTGGAGCCATTGGCGGTCTTATTGTAGCGCTCATCACCATCTTTAAAAAAGAATGGGCTCCTTATACCGCACCTGCTTATGCTATTTTGCAGGGCTTTTTTGTAGGGGGCATTTCGGCCATTTATAATAATGCTTTTGCAGAGCGCATGCCCAATATCATTACCAATGCTGTTGGGTTGACCGTAAGCGTGGCCATCGCCATGTTTCTTCTGTACCACTTCCGCATTATTAAGGTTACCCAAAAATTGCGCTCCATTATTGTAATGGCGACAGTGGGCATCATGGTATTTTACCTGCTTGCGATCGTAGCCCGGCTTTTTGGTGCGCAACTCGCCTTTATGCACGACAGTTCCCCGCTTGGGATCGGTATTTCGCTGTTTATTGTGGGTATCGCAGCACTCAACCTGTTGCTCGATTTTGATATGATTGAGCAAGGAGCCGCACAGGGCGCCCCCAAATACATGGAGTGGTTTGGCGGTTTTGCCTTGTTGGTAACGCTTATATGGCTGTACCTCGAAATTCTCAGGTTGCTGAGCCGTTTTGCAAGCAGTAAGTAATCCCGGTTTTTTGTACAAAAACGATATTTTACCCGCTATGGCATGGCTATAGCGGGTTTTTTATGCTATGGCGGGGCCAAAATGGATACGTCCCTGACGCCCCCTTTTACCGGGGATTTGATTTCGGTATAATTGCCAAATCAGCGTAGCAGATTCCTTACCTTTGCACACTTCCTGAAAAAGTAGAGTACTATGAAAATATATCTATTGTTATTGAGATACCGGCTTTGGTTGGGTATCGCGGTGCTGATAATGGCAGTGCTGGTAAACGTTTACGCTGGTTTCTGGCCATCTTTTGTCGTATACCTCACGGGTGTTATTTTAATTGCCGGGCACTTTTTTATCGGTCCTATGCGGCTTATTCAGCAAAGTGTGGAAGAAGGCGATGTAGAAGGTGCTCAAAAGATTCTCAGTATGATCTGGTTTCCCAACCTGTTGTACAAACCCATCCGCTCGGCCTATTATACCCTACGGGGGCAAATGGCTATGATGAACCAAAATTTTGAGGAAGCCGAAGAAATGATGCGCAAAAGTGAAAAACTTGGTAGCCCGATGGCCGAGGCCGAAGGAGCCAACAAATTGCAATTGGGTATGCTTGCCATGCAGCGTGGCGATACCAAACAAGGGGAAGCTTATATAAGGGCGGCCGTCCGGCTTGGTATCCCCGACAAAGACGGTGCCGCTATGGCTTACCTGCAGATGTGCAGTATTTATCTGAACCGCCGGGAGTTTCGCGCTGCAAAAGATTTTTTCCGCAAGGCGAAAGCACAAAAACCAACCAATCCTGAAGTAATCAGTCAGATCAAACAGGTAGAAAAATACATTAGCCGGGTACCTGGATAAAGTTATAATTTATTGTACAAAACACCCCACACCGGCTCTTAAACCGCATGGGGTGTTTTTGTTTCCTGCCTTGCCGGAGCCTACGGGAGGCTACAACTCTTGGTGCTGTAGCTTTTTTGGTTTGCCTTAGAAACGATATAGTAGATTGTTATTCATAAGTAAGCATATTGAAAACTAAATACTTTTACTTTGCCCTGTACACGTTCAGGTGCGCAACATGCAATAAATGTAATCTTTTAGATTCACTACCATCGTTTAATCCCTTTTATGAATCTGGGATCAGCCAAAGAGAACAGATCTTTTTATAAAGGGCGTCTATAAGAACCCGGCATACTGCCTGATACTACATTCATTCATAACATGCTCATTTACAATAGCGACGTAACGCATTTCGACCCTACTCCGGTGTTATAAAATTGACAGGCATTGTCAGATTGGTTTTTAGAGGCGCTTTATAGTCAGTAACTTTTCACTCGCATAGGCGTAACCTGCCACACCACGCAGTTGGAAGCGAAATCCGGAGGATAATAACACCATCAGAATCTATTTTGCGGGCAGTAAGGGAATATAACAGCGGATCTGTAAATTATATTTTCACTGACCAAAAAGTAGCCTTTCCCCAAGCTGTAGATGGAAAAGGAAAGGGTAAACATGCCACCCCCACAAAACGGCTTAGTTTTAATGCTCACGGATAGCGAAAAGGAAAAAGGGGACCCGCTCTGCTAAGTGGCAGAAAAGATAGGTAATGGCACCTAAAATACTTTGATCAGGACAAAACCACCCCAAAGAGTTTCTTATTGAAAGGCCACCCTTGGGGCAGATACATTTTAAAAGGTTCAGTCCAAATGTTTTTGAAAAATCAATAGGAGCAAAAGCACTGATGAAATCGGTAGGTTATCCTTTGCTGAGTTAACTCCTAAGATTTGATCAGGACAAAAACACCCGAAAGAGTTTCCTATTGAAAGGCCACCCTTAGGGCAGATACATTATAAAAGGTTTAGTCCAAATGTTTTTGATTAACACAGGGGAGCAACAGCCCTGATGAAATCGGTTGGTTTTCCTTTGCTGAAGCGTCTCCTAAGATTTGATCAGGACAAAACCACCCCAAAGAGTTTTTTATTGAAAGGCCACCCTCCGAGGCAGATACATTTTAAAGGGTTCAGTCCAAATGTTTTTGATAAAGCAAGGGGAGCAACAACACTGATGAAATCGGCTGGTTATCCTTTGCTGAGGCATCTCCTAAGATTTGATCAGGACAAAACCACCCCAAAGAGTTTCTTATTGAAAGGCCACCCTTGGGGCAGATACATTATAAAAGGTTCAGTCCAAATGTTTTTGATTAACACAGGGGA
>JBBQXO010000124.1:0-13451 GCA_038209595.1 Chitinophagales bacterium | reverse complement strand
GGCAACGTATATCCACAATAGTATTTTTAAGTGCAGAAATATCGGGAAGTAATTCTGAAGGAAGATACTCTATTTCAGTAATTTTACTACCTTGCTGTAGCGGCAAAACAGCATTTAAAAAGCTTATAAGCACTTTTGGGTGTTCTCCAAATATCTTTTTGAAGGTGATATCGTTTTTGGGGTCGAGATAAAACATAGCCATTGATTTATTTGACCAAAATAATAAGTTCTTTTGAAAAAAGGAAGCTTTATAATTTTTATTGTAAGGAAATATGCAGGCAGAATATAACTTATTAGCCAAAAAGGATTAAGTAAAGGCTTCTAAAGATTATGCTGGTGTATCATAAGGGGAAATTTAAACGTGATGTTTGTAGAGGATTCATAGTGGATTTAATTCCGAGAATGTTTAATATCAGATTTGCAACATATCTAAGTGGGCTGATTAATAAAGAAGTGCTGAATGATCAGGTAAAGTCTATATAATTTGAACAGGTAGTTATAAAAAACTGATTGAAAATAAAAAACTAAAGAGAAATAAAACTTGTCAACAACCTAATTCATTTCCTCTCGTATTCTATTTATATCATCATTGTTGAGTCCGGTAAGGTCGGCGATATCTTCATTGGAAAAGCCTCGGGATATTAGCTTTTGAGCAGTGGTTCTCTTGTTTTTTTCTTCCCCTTTAATTTCCCCTTTAATTTCCCCTTTGATTTCGCCTCTGATTTCGCCTCTGATTTCGCCTCTGATTTCGCCTCTGATTTCGCCTTTTTTAAGGGCATCATTAATAAATGTCTGCTGGGTACGCAAGATATCCCAATATTTATCATACTTCTCCAGTTCCGCCTTGGTGTAGCTTGTTACCTTGAGGACTTCAATAGCTTCCGCAATTTCGGGCACATCCATCAGTTCTTGTGATATCATAATAGTTCCATCTTTTATTTCCTTTAAAAAACGCAGCCAAAGAGCCGTTATTTTAAGCTCGGTATGATTGGCTGGTATAAAATTAGGTAATTCTATCAATACAAATTCAATTCCGGGCATATAATTGGCGGGCAGCGACTGATGTGATAGGCGGTAATGGTGGTACCAGACCTCAGATTGCCTGCTAAATGATTGATTAATAATATTGAGTGAATAAACAGGTGCCAATAGATCGTAGGCTTCACCTTTGCCAATTTGGTGTGAAAAAGCTTTGCAAGTATTAAACAGGATACGGCTTTCAAAGCTATCGGCCCAAAGCATCTGCATGTCCTATGTACATTTTTTGTGCGCTGCCTATCGGCTGCTTTTTTTATTTGTCACAGGGAATCCCCAGAAATATTTTTTTTAGTGGAAGGGGATTTCTACCAGGAATTGTCTCCCTTTGCTATCCTGGCAACGTATATCCACAATAGTATTTTTAAGTGCAGAAATATCGGGAAGTAATTCTGAAGGAAGATACTCTATTTCAGTAATTTTACTATCTTGCTGTAGCGGCAAAAAAGCATTTAAAAAGCTTATAAGCACTTTTGGGTGTTCTCCAAATACCTTTTTGAAGGTGATATCGTTTTTTGGGTCGAGATAATGCATAGCCATTGTTTTATTTGACTAAAATAATACGTTCTTTTGAAAAAAGGAAGCTTTATATTTTTCTTCTTCTTCTGTTTGTACTCGCTTTTTTTCCACTGTTACGTAGTGATTACCCAAGATGAACGTTGCTCCATAAATGTTTTTACAATAAAAGTGGTCTAGTTCATTTTGCAGAGATTTCCATTGAATGAACAGATACTTCCCCAAAAATCACCCTTTCCCCCTTTCTTTGATTTAACTTGCTACCCAACTTTCGTTCACTCTATCTGTAAGTATATATTATGACAACAGCACAATCTCTTAAAAAATCTTTTTATCCGGCCCTGAAGGCCGTGTGTAAATGGTTAGGCTATAATGGCAAAATGGTGCAGAATGATCAGGGTATTGCCCCTATTCAACCCATTTACCCTTTGACTACCTATAGCAACCTTGGCGAATTGATATCGCTGCATACCTATAAAAACCGCTATCTGCTGATAGCCAACACAGCAAGCGATTGTGGCTACACTGCTCAATATGCCGAACTGCAAGCTCTGCAGGATACCTATTCAGGGAAAGTACAAGTGCTTGCTTTTCCTGCCAACGACTTTGCCGGACAGGAGCCATCCAACGATGACGAAATTGCCGAATTTTGCGGGGTCAATTTTGGAGTTCAATTTCCGGTAATGTTGAAATCATCTGTGCTTGGAAGCGATAAAAACCCTGTGTTTAACTGGCTGACCAATCGTTCGCTCAACGGATGGAACAGTCAGGAACCCGGCTGGAATTTTTGCAAATACCTGATTGATCCGCAAGGAAAATTATTGGGTGTTTTTGAAAGTGCCATCAGCCCGCTCGATGAAAAAATTACCCGGCTGATCCGATAAGTGCTCCGGTGGGCTGAGCCCGCATTCTCTTAATCCATTTTACCACCTCGTACCACAATACAGAAACCATACCGGTAATAACACAAAACAAAAGCTGATCCATGAAAAGTGCTTCAAATTGAAAAAAGCCAGCGAAAGCAGGCACATACAACAATAGCCCAACCGTAATAAGGGTCACCAAAATGATTAATCCAACAAGGTTGTTTTTGTAACCAATGGTGGTGAAAATAGAGTAGTAAAAAGACCGGTTAACAAGGGTTAAAAATATGTTGGCAAAAATCAGGGTGGTAAACGTCATGGTTCGGGTAGTATCTTCACTATATCCCATGGAAATAGCGTAGCGGTAGGCAAAAAGGGTACCAGCCGTAATGACAAGTCCTTGTAAAATACTGGTGGTCAGTTCGCGCCATACAAAAAAACTATTCGATAATTCCTTGGGTGGTTGTAGCATGGTATTTTTTTCCATGGGTTCATTTTCATAAATGATGGAACAGGTTGGACCCATGACCAATTCCATAAAAATGATGTGTAACGGGGTAAAAATATTGGGATAGATCCAGCCTAAAGCCAGTGGGATGAAGACCGTTAGAATAATGGGAATGTGGATGCTTATGATGTATTGAATGGCTTTTTTTAGGTTGGTAAAAATTTTTCGACCCATAGCAATGGCATTTACCATTTGCGAAAGGTCATCTTCTACCAAAATGATGGATGCGGCCTGTCTTGCTGTTTCGGTTCCCCGTTTTCCCATGGCAATACCAATATGAGCGGCTTTCAGAGCCGGTCCGTCGTTTACCCCGTCCCCGGTCATGGCTACCAATTGTCCTTTTGCTTTCAGGGCATTGATGATGCGTAGCTTGGCTTCGGGGTACATTCTTGAAAAGATATGCAGCTCCATAACCTTTTCTTGCAGCGTAGCCTCCTCCATATGCATCAGTTCCTCACCGGTAATCTGATTTCCCCTTCCTTTAAGACCGATTTCAGTAGCTATGGCAGCCGTTGTTTCGGTACTATCGCCGGTGATGATTTTTACATCTATTCCAGCCTTGTAGAAATCCTGCAATACGTCTGCAATATTTTCCTTAGGGGGATCGTAAAAGGCAACCAATCCTAAAAACCGGAAAGCGAAATCTTGTTGATTTTCCGGAAAGCTTTTTTCATCTGAAACGGCATCAGCTACGCCCAATACCCGGAACCCTTTTTTGGTAAACCGGTCGAGCATGTTGGTTACTTCCGATTTTTGTTCCGGAGTAAAATCACAGATCTTTAAAAAAGCTTCCGGGGCACCCTTTGCAGTAATAATCTGTTCTCCGTTTTTTGCTTTGTAAATATGTGTCATCATGGGTGGTGTGCCGCCCAGCGGGTATTCGTGAATCATGGTATAGCTGCTGCGCAAATCATTTTCCGCTACCTTCTTGTACACACTGTGCAATGCTATTTCCATCGGATCGAAAGGAATGGGTTCGCTTGCCCACATGGCAGTGGCCATTAAATTTAAGCGCTCCTTGTTAAGCGCGTCTTGTGGAGTAAAGGGTTCGCTTTCGCCTTGTACATAAAGTGCAGAAACACTCATTTGGTTTTGGGTAATGGTACCGGTTTTATCAATACAGATTACGGTGGCGCTACCGAGTGTTTCAACGGTTTTCATTTGTTTTACTACAATCCCCATTTTCATCAACCGCCATGCTCCAAGCGCCATAAAAGTGGTAAAGGCAACCGGAATTTCTTCGGGTAATATACTCATGGCCAGCGTCAGTGCTTTCAAAAGACTGTCAAGCAAATCATGGCTTTTCAGGAAATTGATGCCCCAAACAATTGAAAAAACGATTGCTCCGGCAATGACCATTTTTTTTACGAAATCATTGATTTTTAATTCCAGTGGTGTTTTTTCGGATTTAATATCTTCCAGACTTTTTCCAATTTTGCCTAACTTGGTTTGGTTGCCAATGGCGGTAATCTTTACAACGGCTAAACCACTTACCACATTGGTACCCAAGTAAACCTGTGGGTCAGGAGCATCTTTATCTTTTGGCACCGAAAAGGCTTCGCCGGTAAGAATAGATTCATTTACCGAAAAGTCGTTGGATTGAACAATGGTGCCGTCCGCAGGGATGGAACTGCCCTCTTCTGCAAGGAGGTAATCTCCTAATACGATTTCTTCGGAGGGCAATTTAATTTTCTTGTTATCCCGGATCAGGGTGCAATCGGGTTTGGCGTATTGTTTCAGTTTTTCAAGCGCACCGCGACTGCGTGCATCCTGATAAAGCGAAATGACAGCTACCAAAATAATGGCCGCAGCCATAAATACACCATCCCCTGTTTCGCCGCTTACAAAATATAGTACCGCCGCCGCTAGCAGCAACAGAATCATGGGTTCTTTGGCAATGCTTTTTACGGCATCGAGTATCTTGTTTTCCTTTTTAAACTGTAGCAGGTTTTTGCCATGCTGAAGTCTCGAAGCCAATACCTGCTCTTCATTAAGACCTGAAAATTCCAGAGGAAGTTCTTCCTGCATGATGCTTGTATCGAAGGTACTTTTTAGCTTTCGGGATAAAATAGACCCTCAACTCCAATACCTACTTACCCCAAAAATACGAAATACCGATGCATGCATCAATGCTAATTACAACGATTGTTAAAAACAAATCCATTCTAAAATTTATAACTATACCCCATGCGGAAAACCTGTGTTTCATAATAGTCTGTACTTTGAAGTACAAAGCCATTGGCAGTGATGGTTCTCTTGATTCGTAGCGTATTCAAAAGATCAGTGGCATTTAAAAAGATTTCCCCCTTGCCTTCTTGTATTTGTTTTTTTACCCCACCATCTACCGAAAACCGTGAATCTATTCGTCCCTGTGGGATCAGGTCAGGAGCAAGGTATATAGCGGTTAGCTGTAAATCGGTTGTTTTGCCAAAACGAAAGGCGGTATTGAGTTTCACATTGCCAGAGGTGAGTTGATCTTTTTCGGCACTGAATAGCGAAGGCACCGGATACTGGTTCAATACTGAAAAGGCATCAATGGTATTTTGGTAAATATTGGCATTGAGGTTATACGAAAACAATGGAGAATTTTTTTGCTGAAATACCAGCTCGACACCTGTATTGGAGCTGTTGCCTGCATTTTGAAATACATTGTAGATTAAAGTAGAGGGCGGTACCTGTGTAGCAATACGGGTAATGGTTCCGGTGGTACTGCGATGGTAAACTGCGCCATAAAAAGAACCATTCATAAAGCTTGTTTTGTAACCAAGCTCGTAGCTGCTCGTAAACTGCGGTAGTAATCCCGGGTTGCCCACTTTGATGATTTCGGCATCATCATATTTGGGAAATATCCGGATATCTACCTCATTGGGCCGGTCCACACGCCGGGTGTAAAAAAGCGAGATTTTATGATCATTATTTATTTTGTAACCTAAACGCACACTGGGAAAAGGTTGCGTGTAATCGTATCCATCGCTTTTGTAGGTATTGTGGTCGGGGTTTACCTTATAAGCGAGGTCAATATATTCCATCCGCAATCCAATTTCGGCCTCAAGTTTATGGCTTTCGTACACATAGTTACCATAAACAGCAGGGATCACTTCGCGATAAGTAGCGGCACCACCGGCACCAGTATCAAGTGGGGAGTTCAGCCCCGGTTTGAATTCCATATTGGTGGGAATATTGCGATACCTAAATTTAAATCCGCCTTCAATGCGGCCATATTTCAGTGGTTTGATGTAATCGAGGGTGAGGTCTGCCACATGTTCATCCGATAAAAGTTTGAACGAATCGAGCCCGGTAAAAGAAGGCAGAATATTTTCAAAATTGTATTTTTCATCTTCGCGGTGAAAAGTATAATTGAACCCGATATTGAGCAGGTGACCAGGCTGACTGAATTTATGCTGATAGGCTGCTGTGGCCATCAGCGTGGTTTTCAGCTCATCTTCGAGGAAACGCCATAACCGGTTACGAGAGGAAAGGTCTTTATTAAAAAAAGGTTGATCGCCACGGTCAATAATCTTTTCGATACCGTAAAAACCAGAAAGCGTCAACTGATTGCTTTGATTCAGGTTCCAATCGAGGCCTGCTTTGGTATTTACAAAATGGGTATTCCGATTCCTTTTCAATTGTTGGTTAATGACGGTACCATCGTCAAAAGTCCGGGTGGTAAATTCATTTTTATTGAGCGTTTCAGTGTACAACCAGTCCGATTGAAGGAAAAGATTGGTTTTGTTTTTGCGGTAATTGAGCGAAACGGAAGGGTTGATTTTCGGCGTGGCCTGATACTGTGGCCGGATGTTGGGCAGGTTTTCTTTTTTTACCCAAAGGGCCCCGAGTCCGGTATTGAATCCTAGTTTGCCATTAAACCCGTTTTGATTGTTTTTCTTGTATATAATATTGATGATACCTGCATTGCCATTCGCGTCGTATTTGGCTGATGGATTATTGATGATCTCGATACGTTCAATGGCCGATGCCGGAATATTATCGAGCCCTGTCTGACTGCCAAACCCGGTGATGGCGGTTTGTTTCCCATCAATCAGAATGGCTACTTTGTCACTGCCCCGCAATTCAACCTTTCCATCCTGCCCGGTACTGATGCCGGGTAAATTGCGCAAGGCCTGTAAAACGGAACCCCCGCTCTGACTGATATTATCGGCTACAGAAAAGTTTTTTTTATCGAGTTTGTTGCTGACGGCTTCCTGCCTTGCAACTACAACAACGCCTTGCAATTGTCCCGGATCTTCCACTATTTCAATGGTACCCAAATCGAGGAAAGCACTAAGGGAACCTACCAACACAGGTTCTGTTTTGGTGCTGAAACCGGTATAGCTTATGTCAAGTTTATAATTGCCAGATTTGATACCCGAAAAGGTAAACCGGCCTTCCTCATTGCTCACGGTACCTACTACAAAAGTCCCCTTATCCGCAGTCTTCAAAACCAGGTTTACATAGGGCAGTACTGTTTTATCGGTTTTGCTTTTTACCATACCCGAAATGGTAACGCCGGTTTGCTGCGCCTGCGTTCCGTAACCTAGCCCCAACCCTATAACTACTGCTATCAAAATCCTTAACCACATCATTGTTTATTCTATTTTTAAAAGGGTAATTTTTTTCAAAAGGGTTCCTGATTTGTCAAATATCAGGTCGATCTTTTTTACGGCTACCTCGAAGTTTATGGTGCCTTTTGAATCGGTAATTGTAGTAGTTTCCTATATTTTTTTACCGGAGAAATTTTTTTGCATATACACCCGGATGGCATCCGGTAGTGCAGAAAATTCTATTTCTTGCTCTGTTTCAATAATTTGTCCTTGAGGATGTAAAGTCACCGATATTTCTGAGTCTTTGAAATCAAAATCGGCTTCATAACCAGCATCTTCCCTCGTCCATTTTATTTTAATTGCTTCCGGGTATTTTTCCTGCAAACTCTTTTTTACCACAGCAGGAATATCAGCCGCTTTAATTTTTGCTTGCGCAACCAACAGGGTGCAAAATGCTACTTGCAGGAGAACGAAGAGGAAAGTTTTCATAATAATGATTATTTAGAAGACAAAATTCGGAAGGCATTTAGAAGATATTTAGAATATCAGGGTAAAAACATGATTTTCTTTTTCGAAAGCATATCCAATTTGCCAATGGTTTTGCAGACAGATCTCTTTGGCTATAGCAAGCCCGAGCCCACCCTGATGCGCTCCGCTGTTTTCTTTAGAAAATCTACGGAATAGCATGTCTTCCTTGAGTGTATGGATACCCGGATTGGTAACCTTCAATTGGTTTTTAACCAATTGGATCTGCAACTGCGAGCCCGGAACACTGTGTCGTATGGCATTGCCGATCAGGTTGTGAAACAGGGTTTCCACCAAAAACCGATTGGCCAAAAGCTTGGTTTCGGTATCTACCCATTCAAGGATTATGATATTTTTTGCTTCAATGGTATCTTTAAAATAAAACAGAGTATCCTTTAAAATCGATTCGGGTAACAACGATTCTCCGGGAGGGAACTGACTGTTTTCAATTTTGGCAAGCAACAACAGATTGCTGTTTATTTTTTTCATCCGGCTGATCACCTGTTTTATTTCATCAAGCTTTTCCATCTGCTCACTTGTAAGATTAGGAGCCTGCAACATCAGGTCTGTTTTTGCAAGGATCAAACCGAGTGGGGTCTGCAATTCGTGAGCTGCATTTTCAGTAAATTTTTTTTGCTCCGCATAAAGTGCCGCATTCCTGCTGATAAAATTTTGCAGAATCCCCGACAATTTTTTAAACTCAATGATATCTGTATCCATCGGCGGGATTTTTTTCCCCGAATTTATATTGAAGCTTTCCAGTGCTGCGAGGGTATTTAAAAAGGGATCCCATACTTTTTTGGAAACGGTTTTATTCACCCAAAAATACCCGGCAAGTATCAGGAAGAAAAATCCACCTGCCAGCAGAGCGGTATAGGGAATCACATCATAATACTCCTCCATATCTACCCGTGCCGTAAGGGCATAGGTTTTTTCTCCGGCTACAATCGTAGTTTGCAACACCCGGAAAGGTTCCACATGTCCGTGGACAGCGTCATATTTTTCTTCGGTAAAAAATCGATCGGTAGTTGGATTTTCATTGTGGGGTAGCGGTGTTAAATAATACCCCAACTCCAATTGATTGAGAATCTTCACCAGCGTATCTCTTTGTGGAAGGTCGGTATTTGACAGATTGAGTTTTATCTGTAATTGTTTTGCTGAAATCTGCAAGCTTTCATCTGCATCCCGAATATAAATAGCTTGTACCACCCAATAAAATAGCGGAATACTGATGACCACTGCAAAAAGGCTAAAGAGGACAAAGGGGCGCAATGATTTATCAAGTAGCTTCATCCTGCGGTAAATTTATATCCGGTGGCATAAACAGTTTTGATATAATCCGGACAACCGGCTTCGGCCAATTTGCGTTTCAGGTTTTTTACATGGGTGTACACCAATTGGTGGCCATCTACAAAATCGTACTGATCCCCCAGCAAGTATTCGGCCAAAGTTGTTTTGGATAAAACCCGGTTTTGAGAGGACATCAGGTATTGCAATAGCCGGAATTCTGATGGGGTCAAAGTAAGCGGCAAGTTGTTGAAAAATACGGTCCTTTCTTCGAAGCTCAGTTTCAGTCCGGCTATTTCCAATTCAGGCTGACCGGTAAATTTTTTTCTCCGGATAATAGCCATAATCCTGACAGCAAGTTCGGAGAGATGAAAAGGTTTGGTAAGGTAGTCATCTGCACCAAGGCCGATACCTTTTATTTTATCTTCCAGCGAATCTTTTGCTGAAATGATGATAACGCCATCCTGCTTTTTTAAGGATTTTAATTTTTCAAGGATGGTCAAGCCGTTGCCATCGGGTAACCCGATATCAAGTAAAATACAATCGTATTCAAATTGCCGGATACGATCCAATGCCTCTTCCATGGTGGCTGCTTTCTCAATAAGATAATCCTCATTGGAAAAGTATTCCAGAATATCCCTGGCAAGTTCCGGTTCATCTTCTACCAGCAGCATTTTCATGGGGTAAAGGTACAGCCTGCTTTTAGAAGAAATTTGGAAGAGATGAATGCATGTAAACGGAACTGAATTTCTACTGAAGTAAAAGTTGGGATGAGGAAAATTAATTTCTTCAAATGGCAGCCTGCTATGCGTTGGGAGGTTCTGGTATCCTGTTGATAATAAATACAGTAAGCAAAGCACCTGTTGCAGTAATGATCAGCGCTGTGGCAGCACCAAATTGAAACCAAACAAAACCGGTAACAGAGCTTGCCAGAAAGGTGGCCATGCTTTGCAAAGCAGTAAAGTTACCCATGGCGGTTCCCAATTCGGCGGTTTGGCTGATCTGTGCAATCCAGGCTTTGGAAATACCTTCTGTGGCGGCAGCATATATGCCATACAGTACAAATAGCCCGATGTATACTGCCAGCGAACCCGAAATGGCCATACCTGTGTAAACAATTGCGAATGCAAATAAGCCTGCTATAAATATGCGTTTTACCCCAATTTTATCGGCGAGCCGGCCAAGTGGAAAAGCAAAAATAGCATACACAGCATTGTACAAAATATACACACCAATCACTGCGGTATCGCTCCAACCGGCCTCTTTGCCTTTGAGTAGCAAAAATACATCGCTGCTGTTGAAGAGCGTAAAAAGCAATAACCCCGTGACGAGTTTGCGATAATTGGCGGGCGCTGTTTTCCAATAACCCAGAAAGGAAAAGAAAGAAGGTGCGGGACCTTCTTGCTTTGGAATTATTCGATTTTCTTTCAGCAAACGGGTAGAAAGGACGGCGAGTAGTCCAGGAACTGCGGCCAATAAAAATAAAGCGATATAATTTTCAGGATACAGATACAAAAAGCCCAAAGCAAGCGAAGGTCCCAAAACGGCCCCCAAGGTATCCATCGATCGGTGAAAACCAAAAACGGAAGCTTTCTGACCGGGTTCGGCGGCAGCAGATAGCAATGCATCTCTTGCACCTGTGCGGATGCCTTTGCCCAAGCGGTCGATGGTGCGGCAAATAAAAATCCATAGCGGAAAAACAAAAGCTGCCAGCAAGGGCTTGGACAAGGCGCTTAAACCGTAGCCCCATTGCACAAATGGAACCCGCTTGCCCCGGTAATCGGATAACTTACCAAAATAGCCTTTGCTCAATCCGGCCACCGCTTCTGCAAGCCCTTCGAGCACCCCGATAAAAACTACTGAATAACCGATATGCTGGAGGTAAACCGGGAATACCGGATAAAGCATTTCGCTAGCCATGTCTGTAAAAAGACTGATGAGAGAAAGCACCCAGACTGCACGGCTTATTGGCCTTCCCATAAATAGGGTATTTTACGGAAAGGTAAGCAGTTAGGAACTCAGGATGCAGATAGAATGTAATGAAGCAGCGATGGTAGCACAAGATTAATCATGTGTTTCCAGCTTTTCTACTATTTTGGACGAAGTGGTATCTGCATAAACTCCATAAGCATTTACCAATAATCCTTTTAACTGATGGTTGTGATAGGAAATAGCGTATAAAATACTGGAGTCAGCAGGGTTCGTCATGCCTTCAAAACGAATGAAAGCATCAATTTTAAAATCCTCAGGTTTCAGTTGTTTTTTGTTACACGCATATTCATTGGAATCTTGTTAAACCCTTGGACAAAAAAATCCAACGAGCTTCGTGAAAAAGCTATCGGTTACCTGTATTTCTAAAGTATTGTGTTGAGTGGATCTGAAGGGAAGAAATCATAATTCGTGTTCGGATTGTAAAAACTTTTTTACCCTTTCAATAACGAAATTTGGCGTTTCTTCCATTGGTACATGTCCGGCATCAGGTATTAAAACCAGGTGGCCGTGTTTCAGATCGCGTTGAAATTTAAATGCATTCGATACCGGAATAAGTTGATCTTTTTCTCCCCAAATAAGGAGGGTGGGTGCTTCAATCCTTTTTATGGCGGCGGTATCCCAGTCCTGTTCCATATTCAATCGAATCACCAGCGCATTGCGGTTGCCTTTGCGCAGCGTCATATCACGGTACTGTTCCACCAGTGAATCGGTCACCAGTGAAGGGTCCCCATAAACATCTTCAAGGCTTTTGCGCACCATTGATTTTGGGGTAACCATGGTAAGTAGTTGTTTTAATATCGGTATCCGCCCAAGCGTAAAAGCCAGCGAACCTTTTGCATTTTCAATAGGATAACCTGCCGGATCAATCAGTATGAGCTTTTCCACGGCATCGGGATATTCGGCGGTATACGCTGATGCTATCAGTCCTCCCAACGAATTACCGGCAATGGAGCATTTTGAAACGCCAAGTTTTTGTAAGAAGGCATGTACAAAACCAACATAGGTAGCTATGCGGTAATCTTCTTCACTATTGGGCCCGGTCAACCCAAACGCTGGTAAATCCATCCGGATTACCCGATGGGTTTGCTTCCATACTTCTGTACAGGCCTGCCAGGTAAGCAATGAGGAAGCCGTACCGTGCAGCAACACCAACGGTATCGAATCCACCGATGTGCCTTCATCCCGATAATGCACCTGCATACCATCAAGCTCCATAAATTTGGACGGGGACAGGGCATATTTTTCCTTAAGTACTTCCACCTCTTTATCCGGTTGATACATAAACAGGAGAACTAATGAAAGGACCGCAATAAGGATTAAAACGAAATTTAGTAGATATTTGGTTGCTTTATTCATGCTGTAAGTTCTACAAAAAATCTGATATTATAAAAGTTATGGGGATCGAGTATCTTTTTTAGCGGTTCCTGATCAGAATCCTTGTCAGTAAAAGAATCCTGTTTTTTTATTTCTTTCACAGTATGTGGTGTATAATGTGAAGGGAAACCCAAACCTCTGAAATAGGAGGGTAATCTTGTTTATAATCAAACCAATCCCTTTTTTTATTGTCTACCTTTCCTTTTTAAGAACATTCCTTGACCATTTAATGCTATCCAAAATAATTTAAACCAAATAATGATGACACTTAAAACATTTAGAAATTTATTTTTAGTTTCCACGGCCGTTTTTATCTTGGGAAGTTGTAAAAAGGATGATCCGGGAACACCTGCTGCCACACTAGAAAAAGAATGGAGTATTCCACTTTCTACAAAAAATGAAAATCCGGCAGTATTTGGGAGAAATGAGACCGGAACTGCCACCATGCAATTATTTTCTGATAATAGTTTGAAATATACCATTGCTGTTACCGGATTGGCGGCAGGGGATGCTCTGAATGCCGCACATCTGCATGTGGGGGATGTTATTTCAAATGGCGACGTTGTTTTGGGATTGAGTCCTTCGTTTAACGGGGGAAATGCAAGTGGTACCATCACCAATGTAAGGGCAACACTTGTGGATAGCCTGAAAAGTAATGCCAATGAAATTTATTTTAATGTGCATTCGGTGCAGTCAGCATCTGGACTTGTACGTGGACAATTGAATGTAGGAATTGATCTTGCTGCTGATGTAACCATGTTGGGTACCAATGAGGTCCCTTCCGTAACCACCACGGCTACCGGCCTTGGA
>JBBQXO010000123.1:0-13525 GCA_038209595.1 Chitinophagales bacterium | reverse complement strand
TATTGATCAAGGCTATATGTTGTTTGTACGCGGAGACAGGACTATCACTGAACCAGGTTCTGGCCCTACTAATCTGCGATTTGTTGGTACTAGAAATAATGGTCCAGGTACGATTCCTATTTCAGGAACAACTACATCTGAACACGTTGTTTTCGGTAATCCTTACGCTTGTGATTTTAGTATTCAGGCATTGGTTGCCGCTAATCCTGATTCAATTTTAAACACTTTTTGGTTTTGGGATGCAAATATTAATGAGTTCGGTGGGTGGAGATTTATAAATCAGGTGGCACAGGATATTTGGTTTGTGGATGGTACTGATAATATTCAATCAGCTTATGCAATTGCAGCAGGTCAGGCAGTCCTACTTATCACTACATGGCCTGATCCTACCGTTCTAATGTATAATGAAAATATGAAAGCAACAGAAATACCGACTTCTGGAGTAAGGCCATTTGAAGAGGGATTTGCTGCTTCCTTGCCAAGTGTTTTTGGTATAAAATATTATAGGGAAATAGAATCTGGTGTTAATGTGCTTTTAAATGGAACAGCTGTTCTTTTGAACGATAAGTATACTAACGGATATGATGTCAGGAAAGATATATCTATGGTAAATCCATTAGGAACAAGCTATAATCTCTCTATTGTAAATCAGGGCAAGTATTTGGCGATGGATGGTAGAAAGGATTTTAAGGCTGGTGACAAGATCGAAATGTGGACAGGTGGTCTGAAAGTTGGTAATTTCTCTTTCCAATTTAAACCTCTTGGCCTGCAATCTGTAAATTTAGAAGCCTTCTTGGTAGATAAGTTTTTAGCTACAGAAACCAGAATAAGTCTGACAGATAGCGTCTTTTATAATTATGTTGTTACTTCTGAAGTAGCTTCTTCTGATCCTCAGCGTTTCGAAGTAATCTTCAAAGAGGCTTCAGTATTACCTGTAAACTTTACTGGCATAACTGCTGAAGAGGCTCAGGGTAATGTGAACGTTAAATGGAATACTGCTACTGAAAGAGGTGTTCGTCATTACGAAATTCAGCACAGTGTGAATGGACGTGATTTCGGAAAAGCTGGTATTGTAAATGCCCGTAATCTTGGAGCTGCCAATTATACCTTCCAGCATCAGCAGCCGGGTAATGGCAATCATTTCTATCGTGTAATGAGCGAAGATCTTGATGGTCAGTCTACTTTGAGCCAGGTTGTAAAAGTGAACATTGGAAACGGAAAGCCTGCTTTCACCGTATTCCCAACCTTGATCCGTGAAAACAGAGTAACACTCCAATTCACTGGATTAACTAAGGGTCGCTACACGTTGCAGCTTTCTGATATGAGTGGTAAAGTATTGCTTTCTCAGAATGTTGATCACAATGGTGGTTCAGCTTCACAGTCATTAGTGCTTCCTGCTTCTTTAAGCAAGGGTAGCTACAACCTGAAGTTGTCTGGTGAAAACACGAACTTTAATGAAAGAATTATAAAACAATAAGTTTTTCATAGTTAGGTTTTAATGAAAAAGAACCGTCACATTTGTGGCGGTTCTTTTTTTGATTATAAGGGATCTTTAAAAATTACTGATAGGGTGTTATACCAATTTCATATCATCCTCATTTACATATAAAGAAGGTAAGCCTTATGTTTCTATTCTCGTGTTATAATATGGGAAGACCTTATCTGAATAGTTTTTAGAGGTATGCTATATATGTTTACCCATTCAGGTTGGGAGAAACAAAAAAGCCAGTGCTGATATTAATCAACAACCGGCTTTTTTTTACTTCGGAAAATTTCAAATGGATTGTCCACGCATTTTTTCATTTATTGCTTCATCCATTACCCTTTCTGCATAAGGACGGCTTATGTCATTCAAAGTTTCAATTTTTTCCTGAATCAGGTTTTTATCTTCCATCGTCAGTGCCATTTGCAGATTTTGCATGGCATGTGCCGTTTGGGTTAATTCTGTTTTTTCCAGATGTGATGCATGCTTTTTTATAAATCGCTCGGTTGTTTCAAGAAGTTGTTCTCCTTCCGTCCTCGCCTCGACTAATGCACGGGTTGCAATATCATCTTTGGCATGGGTAATACTTTCCATAAGCATTCTTTCAACTTCTGTATCTGTAAGCCCATATTGAGGCTTGATATCGATTGATTGTTCTACGCCACTTCTTAGTTCTTTTGCATTTACCTGTAAAATACCATCTGCATTAATCAAAAACGAAACTTCCACTTTTGGAAGCCCGGCCGGCATACCAGGAATTCCGGTTAAATTGAATTCGCCCAGTTTGCGATTGTCTTTTATTAAATCTCTTTCTCCTTGAAAAACACTGATTCGCATGCCGCTTTGACCATCCTTTTGCGTAGTATATTGTCTGCTTGCTTTGGTCGGTATTTTCGAATTTCTTGGAATCATTACTTCCATTAGACCACCCATCGTTTCCAGACCCAGACTTAGCGGGGTAATATCCAGCAATAAAACCTCTTTATTATTACCTGCCAATATATCAGCTTGAATAGCTGCTCCTAAAGCCACCACTTCGTCGGGATTTACCTCATCATGAACCGGTTTACCAAAATAGGTTCCTACAGTTTCTTTTACCAGTGGGATACGGGTACTTCCACCCACCATTACGATCTCCTCAATGTCGGAAGGTTTCATTTCGGCGTCTGCTAAAGCCTTTTTGCAGCATTCAAGGGTGCGTTCAATAAAAGGTTGAATAATGATGTTAAATTCTTCTTTGGTAATTTTAAAAGATTGGTCTTTGATGGTTTCTTCAAAAACATCTGAGCTGCTCAATTGCTTTTTGGCTCGTTCGGCAGTTAAACGCATGGTTTGCAAATATTCCTTATTCATATGAAGTGCTTCTGAGTCAAGACCATTTTTTTCTATCCAATAGTTTACGATGGCTTTATCAAAATCATCTCCACCCAGATAGGTATCTCCATGGGTGCTGATCACTTCAAAAACACCACCACTTATACATAAAATAGAAATATCGAATGTGCCACCCCCCAAATCGTAAACCGCAATATTTTTCTCTTCAGTTGGATCCAATCCGATGCCGTAAGCCAAACTAGCTGCTGTAGGTTCGTTTACAATTCGAAGTACATCAAGTCCGGCCAACTTTCCGGCATCCCGTGTGGCTTGTCGTTGCGCATCGTTAAAATAGGCAGGAACTGTAATAACAGCTTTCGTAACCTTTGTTTTCAAAATATGCTCGGCTCTTGCTTTGAGCTCTTTCAGAATTAAAGATGATAATTCTACAGGAGAATAGAATTTTTTTCCAACCTGTATTTTTACCAGGCTATCGGTATCGTCATCAATTACTTTGTATGTAAAGTAAGTGGCGTGATTTTCAATGTCTTTGTAACTCTTACCCATCAGCCTTTTTGCACTGAAAATGGTATTTTGTGGTTCGCTAATGAGGAATTTCTTGGCAGCTTCACCCACGGTTATTTGGCCGGTTTCATCGAAATGCACAATAGAGGGTACAAGGCTACTGGAATCGTGTTCTTTAAGGGCCACGGCATTTTTTGATTCCGGATGGATGATAGCAATGAGACTGTTGGTCGTCCCTAGATCAATCCCAACAATCATTTCCTTTTTCTGTAAACTTCCGGTAGCTATATTAATTGATATTTTTCCCATATAATTTATTTTCTTACTTTGTAACAAATAGTCCCATGCAAAGTTTCTTTAGTTTGGCTGACTATCCATACCTACCTGTCGCTTTTTTAACATTTCTCTCGCTGTTTGCAATCCTAAAGCGGAAAAAATTAAAATAAATGGAAGAATAGGAGCCATAAACCGGTTGTGCCAGTCAGCGCAAAGCAGCATATTGGGTACCAGTAAAATCAAGATGCTGATGGCAAAGGGATAATAACGGTATTTTCCTTTTGTAAATGAAAAAAGAAGACCAATGATTGCAGGCAGGTAATACAACAGCATACTCATGATGATAAAGAGGTTATGGCTCTTCGAAAAATAGGGTCTTGTCATCCAAAGACTTTTAAATAGCCTTCCGGCAAAAAGTCTGATAGTTAGTTCCGGATTTTTTAGCAGGTAGAGGTAAGGATTCATACCCGTTTCATAGGGTATTGTTTCATATTGATTAAGGTTGCTTTTGAGTCCGCAAATGATATTTTGTTCCAAATTATGGTTGGTGTAGTAAAAGTCGGTTCCGGTTTTCATGAAATACACAACCCCGATTGTCAATATCACAAAGCCAAAAAGCAGGATGGCTATCTGAGAAATATTTTTTTTGCCACCTACAAACAGGTAGAATGATATCGCTATCGGATTTAATAAAAAACCCAGAGGTCGGGAGAAACTTAAAAATAAAAGCAAACCGGCGATAATTAAGAATGACCGTGATGAAGCACTCTTTACGCAGACAAGAAAATATAAAAGGATAACCACTCCATGACTAAACCATGCATCGGTGTACAGATACACATTCCAACTTTGAACAAATGGACAGGTTGCATACAACAAGGAACCAATGAATAAGATTTTGGGAGAAAGACCCAAATGCTGCAGTATCTTATAAAATGCCCACAACGCGCCTAGCGATAACGCTAATTGGAAAAGATACATCCAGCCAAAGGAAAGCCCCAGCAGTTTTAGTAACACAAGCGGTGCTATATAGCCGGCGTATAACCAAAAATGAGTTGATATGGCAAAATCACTTTGGCTGATACGGTTGGCAATATTGGTGTAAACTATAGCTTCTTCCCGAAGGAAAATACCACCGGTATAGCTATACCAGACTATCTGCGTAACGAACCATGCCAGTAATAACAAAATGCCATGCTTGTTGTAACCCTTCATACTATCGCAGAATCACCATCTTACCATATCCTTTTTTGAAGAATTTATCTGTGTTATCCATCGCATTTTGATTAAAACCGTCATTAAGTTTAAACTGGTCCATTTTTTGTCCATCAAGGCTGCTGATAACGCGATAGAGGTACACGCCGTTTGCTAATTTTTGTCCAAACATATCAGTACCATCCCATTTGTAATCGGTAATATTAGTTCCTACCCGTATGTTCCCTAGTTCAGCCTTAGTAATTTCTTTTACAATTTTTCCGGTTACAGTGAGTATTTGTATTTTGAATTCCTGTGGTACTTCTGCTCCGGTAATGGTAAATACAAAAGCAGTACTCGTACTAAATGGGTTAGGATAATTCAGCAGATTACTGATCATAGGTTTGTTGAATACCTGAAAGGTTACCCGGTAATCTTTGTCTCCTGCCCGGTTATTATTCCGATCCTTTCCAATTACCGATAGTTCATAATCAAATCCTTCGGTATCTTCTTTCAATTCTGGGTAAAAGTCAATAGTGGCTGTGTTATCACCACCTGGCACCGGTGGGGTAAACCTTAATGTATCGCTATTCCAGCTATAAATACGAGGGGTATTTTCGTTGGGGAATTTCAGCCTGATGGTTAATCCCGCCGTATCATTTAATGCAAGGAATGGGTTTTCATCCTTAAGCTTTATTTGAATATGCGGTTTAGCGGAAACAATGTCCCGATTAAGAATATGAATCCCGTCGAATGTAACATCAAGCAAAGGATCAGTCTGGTCTTCGCCTACAAAGAATGATTTATATAAGAAGTTATTAAAGAAATATTGTTCCGGCTGATCGTTATCTGGATTAACTGCAAGGTACAGCGTGTTCAAACCCGGGAATTGCCTTGTATCCACAGGAGTTGAGATAATGAGCGTATCGCCGGCAATCAATGGTTTGCGCTTGAATAATCTTTCAGTGGTCACATTGTTTTTATCAGTAATAGTCATCCTCACTTTCAGGCTGTCAAAACGGCTAGTGCTTACGTTTTTGAAGGCAATTTTAAAATCAAGGGTTTCTCCCTGAAGTAAAGAGTCTTTATCCTGAAGTAAAAGGTTTGCCGCCAAGGCTCCTTCAGGAACAGGATCATAATAAACACGCCAGTAATTGAGATTCCACGGGGTACCTCTTATTGAATCAATATTGAGCATTTCCAATCGGATATTGGGGTATTGTGCCGGATTAATGCTGCTAAGATTAAGCGTACCCACTGATTTGTCTACCTCAAATAATTTTGTTTCAGTGCCATTGGCATTTAAACCGATTACACTGATCGCCACCCGGTCGCCGCTTCCATCATCGAGGATAGTGCCATTCCAAAGCGCGGTTTTCCATTGTTTGGCCGGGCCAAATACAGGCGAGCTGACAATACCTAATGTATCCCTGGATGCAAGGTTCAGATTTAACTGCAACCGGTCGAAAAGGCCATCACTTAACCGGATAACCGGTGTCAGGCTTGGATCATTTTTCTTATAAACAAATATGTAGGTTCTTGGCCGGTTAAATGAATCGAGGTTGGCAAAACCAGCCTGTTTTAAGCGACTGTATAAACTATTGCCGGCACCCAGAACTTGTTCATCTGCTTTCAACTGATCTGCAAAAGTTTCATTTTCATAAGGCGCATCCAGTATTTTCCTTACCAAAATATAAGATCCACTTGGAACCGCATCCAAAAAGTCCACCATTCGCTTACGGTTTTCAAGCACCCGGTCATCCCACTCAAAATTGAATGGGTTGCGGTTATTTGCGCAGGATCCGGTACCCCAGTTCCCCATGTTTCGCATGGGTTTAAAGGTTAGTGAGTCAAATACATTTATAATGATAGAATGACCCACACAGGCACTTGTAGAGATCTGATTGTTATTGTAAGTTACTGCAAAATGACTGTCTTCGTTCCCACTTGTAGGGAAAATGGAGTGGGTCACAAACAGGTTATTCAGGCTTGGATTAAACTTCCAACTGCGACTATTGGTGTCTATACTGATTCTGTTGGCAGTACTTTTGGTATGCTGGTAAAAATGACTTTGATTAAATCCGGTTTCATTTCCGGTAAGATAAACAAAGGAAGCACCATTCCATCGTGCAGGCACTGCTCCACCGGCACCTTGCAAACCAACACGCCAATAGTAAACCCGATTGCTTGTAGGGGTTAGTCCCGGATCTACTTCTACAATACCTCCCCCTGCAGTAATGTTGCGGGTGATTTTTGAAGAAGAGTTAAATAAATCAGTCGTATCAATTTCAATCACATATGGCAGCTGCTCGCTGAAAGGATTGGCTGTAGAGGCAATTAATTTAATATTGGGCTCTCTTACAATAGCAAAATTTACCGGGGAAATCGGCCTCAATTCGTTTTCAAAGATTACCACCTGCCGGGTAATTGTATTATTTAACTCGCTTAATTCATCTATTTTATTGTCGGCATCCAGGGTTACAATGATATTGTTGATGCCTTTATCCCTTTCAGATTGAATAGGCAAACTGAGGGTAATGGAATCAAGGTACATCGGAGCGATTCGTTTTTGCCGATAAACCACTTCTGTATTGCCACTTGGAAAGAGGGTAGATGCAGGGAATTGTCTTTTTACTTCTACCACTATTGAATCAGATCCCGCTTTCCCCAGATTATAGTAAAAAATTTTGGCTTTAAAATTGGTTTCAGCAATAGAAACGAAGGAAGGCTCAATAACAATATTTGATTGTTCGATAGAGTAGTCAGGCTTTGTAAAGCTATTTAATTTAACCGCAGGATCTCCATGGAGCGTTTGTTGTTCAGTATGAAACCGTGCCTGATAATCACTACCCCAGGTATTGTACATAAACTGAATGGCATTTTGAATATGCTTGCCTATGGGTTGGTTGTATGATTGCGAAGCTACAGAACGATAAAACCCCCTCGAATAAACACCTAAGCCACTTACTAATCCAAAATGGGTACTTGCTACCAATCCTATAGCGCCCCTGTTTGGAGCCAGCACATATCTTTCAGATATGGTGGCTTGTGCCTGTAACCTCGGTACTTCAAAATTGAAAAAGTTACCAGCGTTACAGCCATTCAGCAGGAACATTGGGTATTTCCCCGGGTTGTTGTATTCGTTGGGGTTGTCCAGGTTGTAATCGAGTGCCGTTGCGGAGGAGTGTCCAAAATAAGTAAGCAAGGAGATCCCTGTTTCAAATTTTCTTGATAAAATTACATTTTCAATAGTGCTTGCTGTTGTTGAATTAAATTTATTGAAAGTAGAAACATTGGCTCCAAATAAGGTATCCGAAATAGTCCGGGTATATTCATTCATAAAAGGCCGGATCTGCAATTCGGTGTTCGCATCATTGGCTCCCACTACATGCACCACATTTTTCATCCAGGCTTTATCTGCTTGCAAATTGGAGGGGTTGGATTGTGCCGCTTCAAATTCTTTTACCTTGTTCAGGTATGCCAGTACTTCATTTCCATTGATAACACTAAGTCGTCCAATGGGGGTGGCAGGTAGTGCGGTTAAACCTTCAGAAGCGAGTAAATTATCCGACCCCGGATATCCGTAGGTAGGCACCAATTGTAATTGCCCGGCTACCGCATTGCTTTCATTCAAACGGAATTCATCATAGGTAACTCCCTTACCAATCAGGAAACAAAATTTTGGAGCTACCGCAAAACGCGTTCTGGCAAATTTTAAAAAGTTTTTAATAGAAAGTGGATGCATTTTAATACCGAGTCCAAATTGGTCCACCAGTTCTTCAATATCATAGATTTTTACATTAAATCCGCCACCTGCCTCAGAGGAACGGTATTGCCGGTATGCTTCCACCGAGTTATTATTGCCACCCAACAATCTTTTATTAGTGATAATCAGGTAATCGCCCTGCATAGCAGGTTGGCTGTAATTGGTGAAACTTTTCGATGGCAAAGAGCCGATGGTTTTGAAGGAACTACCATTGGGAACTGTTACTACAATGTATTGCCGTGTAGTAGCAGGAGGTAATAAAAATCGCACTTCCCCATTTGCCTGAATCACACCTTCCATACGGTATCCGGCAGTTAGGTTGTACAGTATAGGGCTTACATTGTTGTGGTTAAATTGAGCCAGAGAAAGCAAGCTATTGTTTGCGTTTACTGGAATACTGGTTTCAAAAAAAGATTGACCGGATGCATTGGGTAACCTTGGATACTCCAGTTCGGCAAAAGAACCCACAAACCGATCGAACTGATTGGTGCTTGTGTTGCTTAACACAAGAGCTGGCGAAGTGCCACTTAACAAATTGATGGGTACGTTTACATTGGAGTCTCGGATCGATTGGAAAGATTGTAGCCTGCGGGTAAGCACCGTAGTATTATTTAATGCAGCGGTAACATCTCTTGAACCCGGAGAAGTGCCGGCCCAGCCTATTCTTAATTTGGCACTGATGCCGGAAGTTAAGGCAGGTTGTAAATTGTTGAAAGTCGCGGTGCGAATATTCGCGTCCGAACCAGAAGAGATTTCCTGTGAAGAGGCCATTTCTCCTTCATCATAGGAGGAGGAGTAAACGTATTCGCCGTAATTGACGGCAAAACCCTTGTTCATAAAATAACCGCCATTGGTTCTTTTAAACTGATACCATTCGGTATGCAACAAATAGGGGAGTGGCTGAGGTAAAGTTCCTCCAAGATTGTTGGAAAGATTTTGGTAACGGAGGTTATTCCCAGCAGGATTTACAGTAAGAAAGTAAGAAGCGGTATCTGTAAAAAGGCTGGTACGGTCCGCTAATTGAAAACGCGATTGAAAGTACAGCGGCCGGTCGGCTTTGCCATCATTTTCACGGCCCACAAACTCAATAAAACCACCAGTGGGCAAGGCTCCTGACGCTGAAGAAGTAAATAGCGAGACCTCTGCACCATTTCTGAATAATTGGAATTGCTGAACAGGTATATTTCCCAATGAGGCTGCATCGAGTGCCGCCTTTTCAATCCTGAACAAACCATTTTGACCTACTGAAAACTTATAATAGGTTTTAGAATAATCTATCCATTCGTTGTTCAGTTGCGCTGTTGCATGAAACCCCAGTACCGTTAAAAACAGCAAGCCTGAAATCTGCTTTACAATATGTTTTTTAAACCAATTCATTTTTTTTTATTAGTCCTTCGGGCAGTAGATTGTCTCCTTCTGCCTGTTATTTAATTTAAAAAGGAAACTTAAGTTTTAAATATTGTCTCCATATTTTTTTTATCACTTTTTGCCCCAATGTTCTGTCAGTATTTATTTTCTTCAATTGAAAAGCCCTTTTTGGAACAAGCTCAAAAAACTGATAGTCCTTTTCATTCCAAACACCATAGGTTTCAAATTGTAACAATTCAAATCCTGCCATTTCCAGGTTCTTCAGTAAAAATTGAAACGGGATAGGCTGGTCAATAATCTGCAGGCTATCCGGCTCATTTTCTTGTATAAAATGAAGATACGACGGATTGGGAATATTGATTAAAATGCGGGTATGATCCTGACAATTTTTTCTCAACTGGGTAAACAAGGCCCTATGTTGCTCCAATGGGATGTGTTCTATAATATCAAATAAAGTAATAAAATCAATTTGTAGCAGACCCGTTTGGAAGTCCACAATGTCATGAGCAAAAAACTGAACCTGCTTGCTGTTCACCTTTTTTTGTGCTACTGCTATGGAAGCCGGACTCAGGTCAACAGCTTCCATTTTCCCTATTTTTATTTTTCGGGATAAAAGATAAGTAAGGGTTCCAATTCCGCAACCGAGCTCTAGCACATAACTGCCAGATTCCAGTCCCAATGCAAGCATACGCCTATACAATCCGTAAATGCGGTCGTTTATCCCGCTTTCCAGTTGAGTTTCTACATAATGATCGTAATATGTTTGGATGCTTACCTCTTCGATCATGATTGTTATTTACAATACCCTAATTATTTTTTCTTTTCAATGTAATATTCAACGACACAACATGCGTATAAAGTGGTGAATTTTGATTAGCAAGATTGGTAAATGCATAATCAATGCCCACATTATTGATCTTGAATCCGGCACCAAGGCTTGGCTGATAAATCCATACTTTTTTAAGATTGGTGGTATCTCCATCTTTCAAGGCCTGTTGAAAATTACTGATGCCACCCCGTAAAAACAGTACATCATTCAGATTAAGTTCCATCCCAAAACGAGGGTCTATACTAAAGGCATCTGTTTTTATCAAGGTATTTCTTTTTCCATCAAAAGTAGTTTCCAGGCTGGCTTCGGCAGTAAGACTTAATTTATCACTGAAATCAAAATGGTAGGCTCCACCAAGTATCAATCGCGGTGCCGTAAGTTCGGTTGATTTTTCAGGGATATCATTACGTGTCAGATAAAGCACTTCTTTTTCTCTTTCAGTAAAGGTAAATGACCATGCATTGAAGGTGGAAGTAGCATCCCGCAACACAGCCGCCAATTTCCATTTTTCTGCAGAAATACTGATTCCGGCGTCTATTCCAAATCCCCAAGCTTTGGCGAACTTGCCCACATTCCGATGAATTATTTTGGCATTACCCCCTATAGAAATTGTTATGTTATCTGTTTCCTTAATGGTTTGCGACATGGAAACAAGAAAAGCATAATCTGCTGATGAAAAGGTTTCGATATTGTTATAATTAAGTGAACCGTCTGGTTCCACAAGGAATAGGGTGTTAGGAATATCATCCACTCCAAATCGCATAAATGAAAAACCAATACTGCGTCCTTTATTACTTTTTACCGGGATGGCGATTCCTCCAAAATCGTATTTTCCTATGCCTGCAAAATATTCGGCATGCATCAGCGAGAGGCTAGGATCATCCTCAATAGCACTCATCCTAGCAGGATTCCAATAGCCTGCCGTTCCATCTTTTACAGTAGAAATATTTGCACCGCCCATTCCTAAGGCACGGGCTCCAGCTCCAATATTTAAAAATTCATTGGAGTATTTACGAAATTGGGCATTAGCTGCCACAAGGACGCTGGTTCCCAGTAAAAAAAACAATAATTTCTTCATCATAATCAGTTACTGCTTGATCATTTTAATGATCTCTTTTTGGCTGGCTGTTTGCCATTCTACCCAATAAATTCCAGCGGCCTTGCCGTTCAGTTCTATTCTCTTACTACCGGAACCCCGTTCAGTGTGCACCACCCGGCCATTAGCATCCATTATTTTTAACTGCCATGTAGCAGAAGCATCTGCTGGTTGCAGTGTAAAATACTGATTAAATGGATTCGGAAGCATTCTTACGCCACTTCCTTTCGAAAAATCTACACTTCTTACCGGTGAATAGCTAATGGTTCCATCCTTAAGTATCATCATCAGCCGGTAAGTGTTATTGCCATTAGCCGGATCTAAATGGCTAAAACTATACGATCCGTTTGAAGGATTGTCTGCTGAAATAGTACCAATTCGAGTGAACGGAGCTCCTTGTGCACTGTGCTCAATATCGAATTTTTGAAGGAGTTCTGCCTCTGCCACCCGCCAGGTAAGATCTACTTTTTCTACGTTTTTCTGTGCAGCAAACTGTAGTAATCTTAAAGGAAGCGGGTTTCCATTAATGGTAAATTGCAAGATAGCAAGGTTGTTGAATAATTGCTGCTCTCGGGGACTATTGCCATCATTTATATTGATACGCATCTGATAGGTGCCAGCAGGCAAATTGATGCTTTTGTTCATATGCAAAATAGCGGTGTCTCCTGCAAATATTGGGCGAAGAATAGTGCTATAGATGGGTGTTTTATTGCCAGATTCATCTATCAGCATGATATCAGCCCTTGTAGAATCGAGCCATTGAGCGCTAATGTTTTTAAAAGCAAGTTGCAGTTGTAATTCATTTTCGCCCGGTACAAGACGCTCGAAATTCGAAGTGAAATAATCATTGCCACTGATGGCTCCATCAGGCATTGGCTGGTAGTATAAACGCCAGTAATCTATCTGTGCCGGGTGATATCCGTATTGGTTGGAGGATATCATCTCAAATTGCATAAAAGGATACACCGCGGCATCAAAAACCGAAATGTCAATTTGGTCCTGCATACCTGACCAGCTTCCAAGAAGTACTTTTTGACCAGTAGGCGTTTGTCCCCATAGTTTAATCAGGGATGAAGGACTGCGACTATCAGTTGTAAATGTTTTTAAATTCCAGAGTGCTTCTTCCCACTTTTGGGCAGGTCCCATCCACGGACTCTGCACAGTGGCCAGGGTATCCGTCGTTTCAGGAAACATGCTAACAAATAAACGATCCAGTGTTCCATTACTCATCTGAGAGAATGGTTTGAAACTTGTAGAATCATCTTTTTTAAACATAAAAAAGAACGTACGGGGCTTGTTTAAGGAATCCAGATCATAAAATCCCTGATTAAATAAGGAATGAAACAGAGATTTCCCCTGGCCAAACAAAAGGGTATCATTTTTCCAAAATCTTGACTGTGCAGAATCGTGCGGTGGATCCAAAATCATTCTGGCCGTTACAAAAGTTCCTTGGGGAATTGAATCCAGGAAATCCATGATTTTTTTGCGGTTCGTAGCAGGAAAATAGTTGAATTCAAAATTAAACTCTGTTCCTGGCTTGCAAAAGTTTGCACTTAAGTATCTGCCACCCGGATTATTCAACCATGGATCAAAACTTGTTGGGTCAAATATATTAAAAATGATAGACCTCCCCAAACAGGCGCTCCTGATTTTAGTTTCTCCCTTGTGGGTTAT
>JBBQXO010000122.1:0-13552 GCA_038209595.1 Chitinophagales bacterium | reverse complement strand
TTTGAAACCCTTTGTATTAAGCACACCGCTGCTATTGAAAAAGTGTTGGGTATATCAAGCATTTACACAGAAAGCAGCTCGTGGCGCAGTGCGGGTAATATGGAAGGAGGTGCCCAAATTGATTTACTTATTGATAGACGTGATCAATATATAAACCTTTGTGAAATGAAATTTCACAATAGCAGATTTTCTATGGATGGAAAATATGCTGAGGTTTTACGCCATAGGGAAAATGATTTTAAGGAACATACCCATACCAAAAAGCAAATCTTTCATACCCTGATTACCACCTTTAACCTGCTACCCAATGAGCATATTATCGGGTTGATTGATACGGTAGTGACGATGGATGATTTGTTTTTGGATATTGATGGAAAGTGAACGGTGGTTTCTCATAATCTGCCTTAGTTTTAAAATGGAATTAGGCTGGTGGTAAATGCACCCAATGGTGCAGGTGATACGCGCACCCTAACTATCATAAACTTCTTCGGGTTCTGGCCCTTACAGGTGCCACTGGCCTGGTGGCTGGCCAAAAGGCTTGAAATGGGTTCTACCGGAGTGTATATTGCCATACCGGTAGCAGAAACCGCTATTGCAATAGCAGCCTTGCTGGTTTTTGGACAAGGTAAACGGAAGTTGGTGAAAGTGTAGGAGGAAAAAATAATATAAAAGTTGCCTTTGCTACAGGAGTAAATCTCTTGCTGATTCAAAAAAAATAATTAAAGACAAACAGCCCGTAATGTCTCTTACACAACTACCTGAATACTGTTGCTTACAATAAATTTGAAAGAGATAACCATCCTATTGTAAACGATGCTGTATTATAAGCAGTTTTGCCCCTATCTTCCCACTTCAAATTAATTAAAGAATGCTTCAACCATGGGTTCAGGGTATTGTAACAAAAGTGACAGACGAAACGGCCGCTACGAGACGGTTTTTAATACAAGTGCCCGAATGGGGAAATTTTCTTTTTGAACCCGGGCAGTTTGTGACACTCGATCTGCCCATTCATGAAAAAAAGAACAAGCGCTGGCGTAGCTATTCTATAGCAAGCTGGCCCAATGGTACCAATGAATTTGAACTGGTGATTGTAAAACTGGAAGGGGGAACAGGCACTTCATGGCTCTGGGAAAACGGGCATGTAGGATCAGAAATCACATTACGGGGTCCGGCTGGGAATTTTGTAATGCCCACAACTTTGGATCGGGATCTTTACCTTATATGCACCGGCACCGGGATAGCGCCTTTCCGCAGCATGGTGCATCATATAAAAAACAAAAACATACCCCACAAAAATATCTACCTCGTATTTGGGACCCGGGTAGGTGGCGATCTTTTGTACCAAACTGAAATGAACCAATTGGAAAAAGAGCTGGAAGGTTTTTACTACCTGCCAGTTTGCAGCCGCGAACCTGCTGAAAATCCGCAAAAGCTTCGTACCGGATATGTACATGGCATTTATGAAACACTGGTTCAAAAGGCATCAGCTCAGCAAAATGGCGAAGAATCAGGCACTCCCCCACCGGCTTATTTTTATTTATGTGGCTGGAGAAATATGATTGACGAGGCAAGACAGCGTTTAACCCAGCTTGGTTATGATAAAAAATCGATCCATTTTGAGCTATATGGGTAATTATTTTTGGTAATTCCCGCTAAGCCCCTTAATTTTTCGAAACAAATTGATATTCGTCATATCACCACGGAGTAGCTGTAGCTATATTCGTTTAAAACATGCTTATATGGGAGCCGGATCTATTCTTGCTTTGATGATAGCGGCCATTGCCTTTTCGGGTATTGCGCTGGCTATTTCAAAATTTATTTTAAAAGCTACTACCAACAAACAGAAGGGAGAACCCTACGAATGCGGGATACCTACCGTTGGTCCATCTCGGATACAATTTAATGTAGGGTACTACCTTTTTGCCATTGTATTTCTCATTTTTGATGTAGAGCTTATTTTTCTATTCCCCTGGGCAGTAGTAGCCAAACAAACCGGCTGGCTGGCACTCGCCGAAATTATCGTTTTCCTTTTTATCTTATTCATGGGCTTATTATACGCCCACAAAAAGGGAGCGCTCAAATGGAAATAATACCCAATTAAATTGAATGCTAAATAAATGATATGCAGGAACCTGATTTTTACAATTCCAAAAGAACAATGCAGGAGGGAGAAGCCTTTCCTGGAAAAGTATATCCTACCGCAGGTGGGGGCATCCTCTTGAGCAAAATGGACGATGTAATCAACTGGGCAAGAAGCAATAGCCTATGGCCGCTGGTTTTTGGAACAAGTTGCTGTGCTATTGAAATGATGAGCGCCGCTTCGGCCAAATATGACTGGAGCAGGTTTGGCTTTGAAGTGGCGAGGGCTAGCCCCCGGCAGGCAGATGTAATAATTATTGCCGGAACCATTGTAAACAAAATGGCACCCGTGCTAAAGCGATTGTACGATCAAATGGCGGATCCGAAGTATGTAATCGCCATGGGAGCCTGCGCTACAAGCGGGGGACCTTTTTTTTACAATACCTATTCCGTGGTAAAAGGAGCCGATCATGTGATACCAGTAGATGTGTATGTGGCAGGCTGTCCGCCACGGCCCGAAGCGCTGATACATGCACTGATGACCCTGCAGGAGAAAATAAGAAGCGGGGAAACCCGGGAACAAATACGGGACAAACTGAAAGTAGAAGGAAATAAAGGACTTGAACAATTAAACAGACTTTGATTTTTAAAAAAAATCAAAAGGTCATTGGCTGGAATGAATTTACCCATGGAAACAGAAGCACTCAAAGAAAAAATACTTGAAAAAATACCCGACGCAATAGCGGGAACTTCGGGCGAATGGCTGCAAATGGAACTATTACCCCATCAATGGCCGGATGCTGCCCAATGGCTTCGGGATGAAAAAGATCTGTACTTTGACTTCCTTTTTTGCCTTACCTGTATAGACTGGTTGAAACACCTGACCATGGTTTACCATTTAACGTCAACTAAGTACCGTCATAATCTGGTAATAAAAGTGAACCTCGACCGGGAAAAACCCGAAATAGGTTCTGTAGCAGGTATCTGGCGCACGGCAGATTTCCATGAAAGAGAAGTTTATGAAATGTATGGGGTGCAGTTTATTGGCCATCCTGATCTTAGAAAACTGATTTTACCCGACGACTGGGAAGGATATCCCATGCGGAAAGATTATGATGATCCGGTAAATATGATAAAACTATAAGCAGACCATGTACAGAGAAACCGAAATAATAGAAAATATTCCTGGTACCGATGGAATGATATTGAATGTGGGACCCCAACACCCAGCCACCCACGGTGTATTGCATCTTGTGATTACTGTAAATGGAGAAATTATACAAAAAGTAGAACCGCATTTAGGCTATATCCACCGCAGCATTGAAAAAATGTGTGAAAGCCTCAATTACCGGCAGTTTATTTATACCACAAGCCGCATGGATTACCTTAGCAGCCATATCAACAATCATGGTTGCGCACTTTGTGTAGAACAGGGACTTCAGCTAGAGATACCTCACCGGGCAAAATATATCCGGGTGATTATGGATGAACTTACCCGCATTGCTTCACATTGTCTTTGGTGGGGCGCCATGGCAATGGACGTAGGCGCATTAACGCCCTTTTTTCTGGCCTTTAGAGAGCGGGAGATGATCAACGATATAATGGAAGAAACCTGTGGTGCAAGGCTCACCATGAATTATATGGTACCGGGTGGCGTAATGTTTGACCTCCACCCTAATTTTCAAAAGAAAGTCCGGGCTTTTCTGGATCATTTTAAAATTAAAATTGACGAATATGATGAGCTCGTAACCGGTAATATTATTTTTCAGAACCGCATGATAGGGATTGGTATGCTTTCCAAAGAAGACGCTATTTCTTATGGTTGCACCGGGCCCACAGCAAGGGCAAGTGGAGTGAGTTGTGATTTAAGAAAAATAGCTCCCTACGAAATTTACAGTGAGATTGACTTTAAAGAAATAATTGGTACGGGTTGCGATAGTTTTGCCCGCTATAAAGTAAGGCTACAGGAGTTGCGGCAGTCTATGCATATCCTCAACCAACTGATTGATCAAATACCAGAAGGGGATTTTCAGGCAAAAACAAAAGCAGTGATTAAACTGCCAAAAGGCGAATATTACTCAAGGGTGGAAACAGCAAGAGGTGAGTTTGGTGTGTACATTGTTGCGGAAGGCGCGATGACCCCGTACCGCATCAAATTTCGTTCCCCCGGCTACTCTAATCTTTCGGCACTTGACCACATGGCAAGAGGACAAAAATTAGGGGACCTTGTAGCGATGATGGGTACGTTGGATTTAGTGATCCCGGATATAGATAGATAAAGGGAAGATATTTCTTCGGTTTATTGTTTTTTGTTTTTTGTTTTTTGTTTTTTGTTTATTGTTTATTGTTTTTTGTTTATTGTTTGTGGTTTGTGGTTTGTGGTTTTTTATTTGTGGTTTATGGTTTATTGTTGGGTTTGTAGTTTGGGCTTGTAGTTTGGGTTTAATTGCCAATTGCTTATTGCCAATTGCTTATTGATTGGTTTAGAATTTATGTTTTTTGTTTGTGGTATATGGTTTTTTGTTTGTGGTTTGTGGTTGAGTTTGTAGTTTGGGTTTAATTGCCAATTGCCCATTGATTGGATTGGATTTTATGTTTTTTGTTTGTGGTTTATTGTTGGGTTTGTAGTTTGGGTTTAATTGCCAATTGCTTATTGCTTGGTTTGGATTTTATGTTTTTTGTTTGTGGTTTGTGGTTTATTGTTGGGTTTGTAGTTTGGGTTTAATTGCCAATTACTTGTTGCCCATTGCTTATTGGTTGCTTTGGAATTTATGTTTTTTATTTGTGGTTTATTGTTGGGTTTGTAGTTTGGGTTTAATTGCCAATTGCTTATTGCCCATTGCTTATTGCTTGGATTTGATTTTATGTTTTTTGTTTGTGGTTTATTGTTTTTTGTTTGTGGTTTGTGGTTTATTATTGGGTTTGTAGTTTGGGTTTAATTGCCCATTGCTTATTGCCCATTGCTTATTGATTGGTTTGGATTTTATGTTTTTTGTTTGTGGTTTATTGTTGGGTTTGTAGTTTGGGTTTAATTGCCCATTGCCTATTGCTTGCTTTGGAATTTGGAATTAAAAATTTGGAATTAGGTTACCTATTATGTTTACACTCGAAAATATCACCGATTTAGTTGACGAATGGCTGTATGCGAACCTGCATCCAACGTTGGCACTTTTTATTGAATTCACCATCATCGGTATTCTGATCATCGGGCTTTTTGCGGTATTGGGGCTGGTACTTATTATGATGGAACGCAAGGTGAGCAGTTGGATGCAGTTGCGAATCGGCCCCAACCGCGTAGGTCCGGGTGGCATGTTTCAAACCGTAGCCGATACCATTAAACTGATTGTAAAAGAAGGCATGACCCCCGACCGGGTTGACAAACTGCTATTTAACCTTGCGCCTTATATTGTGATGGTCGTTTCCATGGTGGTGATGGCACCGCTGGCTTTTGCCAAAGGGTTTCAGATTTGGGACATTAATATTGGCGTACTGTTTATAGTAGCCGTTTCCTCCATTTCTGTTATTGGTATTTTAATTGCAGGCTGGTCGAGTAATAACAAATATTCGCTTATGGGTGCTATGCGCAGCGGGGCACAAATTGTAAGTTATGAATTATCGGCAGGTTTGGCCATATTGACCATCGTTGTTTTATCAGGAGGATTAAAAGTCTCCACCATTATTGCTTCGCAGGAAACAGGTTGGTGGTTATTTAAAGGACATATCCCGGCATTGATTGCCTTTGTTATTTTCATCATAGCAGTTACTGCCGAAACCAACCGGGCACCATTCGACCTTGCCGAGGCTGAAAGCGAACTGACGGGTGGCTTTCATACGGAATATTCGGGAATGAAATTCGCCCTTTTCTTCCTGGCAGAGTATGTCAACATTTTTGTGGTGTGTGCTCTTGGCGCTACCCTTTTCCTTGGGGGTTGGATGCCCTTGCATTTTGGCAACTGGACCGCCTTCAATCACATCATGGATTATATTCCTTCATCGGTGTGGTTTTTCGGAAAAACATTTGCGCTCATCTTTTTAATCATGTGGTTCCGCTGGACGTTTCCAAGACTTAGAATCGATCAGCTTTTACAATTGGAGTGGAAATATTTATTACCCATCAGCATGTTCAACCTGTTACTGGCAACGGTAGTGGCTATTGGAGGGTGGCATTTTTAGTCCTTTTTCGGGTTTTTTATTTGTGGTTTTTTCTTGTTTGTGGTTTATTCTTGTTTGTGATTTATTGTTGTTTGTGGTTTGTGGTTTTTTCTTGTTTGTTGTTTTTTCTTGTTTGTTGTTCTTTTTGTTTTTGATTGACAGAAACTTCTATGCATAATTTAAATAAGAGGTATTTATGGCAACCATTAAAAGATTTGAGGATTTAGAAATATGGAAGATTGCGAGGGAGTATTGTAAAGAAATATACCCTTTGACATGTGAGGGTGCGTTTGCAAGGGACTTTAAACTTAGAGATCAAATTAATGGCTCGTCTGGATCAATTATGGATAATATCGCTGAAGGATTTGAAAGGAATGGTAAAAATGAAATTATCCAATTTTTAAGTATTGCAAAGGCTTCCTGTGGCGAAAGCAGGTCACAACTTTATAGAGCACTAGATAGAAATTACATTTCGGAAATTGATATGGAAAACCTAAAAATACAATCAGAAATAATTTCGAATAAAATTGGAAATTTTGTTCAATATCTCAATAAAAGTGATTATCAAGGATTAAAATTTAAAGACAGGAATTAAAAAAAAGAATATAAACCGAAAAAGTGTGGCAAATTATTAAAATGAAACACCATAGAAAACCATAAACCACAAACCATAAACGATAAACAAAGAAATTATGTTCCTAACAAAGTACATATCAGAAGTTGCAAGTGGAGTTAAATCGCTGCTAACCGGGATGAAGGTTACCGGGCGGTTGTTTCTTCGGCATCATAAGGAAAAGATTACCCAACAATATCCCGACAATAAGGATACTTTGGTGCTGCCGGAGCGGTTTCGGGGAGAGGTGGTAATGCCGCATGATGCCAATAACGAACATGCCTGCACCGGCTGCACGGCCTGCGAAATAGCCTGCCCGAATGGCACCATCAAAATCATTACGAAATTTGAGGTGAATGAAGAAGGTAAAAGAAAGAAAGCAATTGATACTTTTGTGTACCATTTACAATTGTGTACCATGTGCAACCTCTGTATTGAAGCCTGTCCCACAGATGCAATAAAAATGGCACAGACTTTCGAACACAGTGTTTTTGACCGGAGCAAACTCATAAAGAAATTAAACAACCCGGATAGCAAAATCAGGGAAGGCATAGAATAACCATCAAAAAAAATAACCTTGGATACTTCAAAAATCATATTTTATTTACTCGGTGGTTTCATTCTTGGAATGGCACTGCTGGCAGTAACTGAAAAGAAAATTTTCAGGTCGGCCATCTGGCTTTTATTTGCCCTGATTGGTATAGCAGGACTCTACTTCTGGATGGCACTGGAGTTTATTGCGGCGGTACAGATTATTGTTTATGTAGGCGGCATTGTAGTCCTCATTATTTTCTCAGTATTTCTTACGCATCAGGCAGAGGACGATATGCCCAAAACAGGTCTCAGCCGAAAGATAGCAGCCGGACTTGCAGTAATAAGTGGTGCAGCGTTTACCATACATCTATTTTTAAACAATGATTTCAATCTTTCCGCTATTCCCTTTGATAGCGATGTAGCACGCATAGGGACTGCTATGCTGGAAACAGGAACTGGAGGCTACCTGCTGCCCTTTGAAGCGGTAAGCATGCTTTTATTAGCTGCTATGGTGGGTTGTATTGTTATTGCCATTCGACCGGAGAAAAGCGAAATGAATGATTCAGAAAATCCGCCTTCATTTTCCAATCCGCCAACAAGAAACCCGGAACCTGTTGAAGGAATTTTAAATTAAAACACAAGGATATTGAAATGAACTATTTACAGGAAATATTGGTGATCAGCACAGCCTTGTTTTTTATAGGCATTTACGGGCTACTTACACGACGGAACATCATTGCCATCCTGATGAGTGTGGAACTGATGCTCAACAGCGTTAATATCAACTTTGTAGCATTCAACAAATACCTTTATCCCAATTCGCTGGACGGTATTTTCTTTTCAATTTTTATCATCACCATTGCTGCGGCCGAAGTGGCTCTTGCCATTGCTATCGTCATCAACTTATACCGCAATCACGATTCTGTTGATATTGACTCGACTACTTTATTAAAATATTAAGGAAAGGCTATGAACTACGCACAATATATCCCGCTGCTTTTAGCATTACCACTTTTAAGTTTTGCTATCCTTGGTATTTGGGGAAGAAAATCACTGAAAAAATCATCCGGAATTATCGGCACCATGGTGCTGCTGATCCTGACCATTATTTCCATAGCTGTAGCCACCCATTATTTTTTTATCGGGGAAAAATTAAACAACGGCTATCAAACCATTTTTGCACTGAATATTCCGTGGCTGAATTTTGGTTATAAAAATCTAAGTATTGACATTGGCCTTTTACTCGATCCGATAAGTGTTATGATGCTGGTCGTTATTACCGTGGTCTCGCTGATGGTACATATATTTAGCCTGGGTTATATGAAAGGCGAAGAAAGATACCCTACCTATTTTGCTTTTCTGTCGCTTTTTACTTTTTCTATGCTGGGTCTTGTGCTTTCTGCCAATATTTTCCAGATGTATATTTTTTGGGAACTTGTGGGGGTGTCTTCCTATCTGCTGATTGGATTTTATTTTACCCAACCAAAGGCGGTAGCCGCGGCTAAAAAGGCATTTATCGTTACCCGGTTTGCCGACCTTGGCTTCCTCATTGGCATCCTCATGCTGGGGATACAGGCTGAAACCTTCGACTTTTTAACGCTGATTGAAAGATTGACCAATGCAGAGTCTACTGCTTATATCAATATGCATACCACAAGTTTTCTGGGGATTTCTGCGCTTACCTGGGCTTTGAGTTTGGTATTTGTAGGTGGAGCCGGCAAGTCGGCTATGTTTCCCCTGCATATCTGGTTGCCCGATGCTATGGAAGGCCCCACGCCTGTGAGTGCGCTTATCCATGCGGCCACAATGGTGGTGGCTGGCGTTTTTCTGGTGGCAAGACTTTTCCCTATTTTTCATTTTAACCACACAGCCCTCAATCTGGTAGCCTGGACCGGGGCACTGTCGGCTTTGTTTGCCGCTGTGATTGCCTGCACCCAAACCGATATAAAAAGAGTACTTGCTTACAGCACGATGTCGCAGATTGGCTATATGATGTTTGCGCTCGGTGTTTCAGGTTATGGAGGAGAATCAGGGCTTGGTTATACCGCCTCTCTTTTCCATCTTTTCACGCATGCTTTTTTTAAATCGCTCTTGTTTTTGGGAGCAGGCATTATCATCCACGCTATCCATAGCAACGACCTGAAAGATATGGGCGGGCTGCGTCATGCTTTGCCCGTTACCCATCTTACTTTTCTTATTGCCTGCCTTGCTATTGCAGGGGTGCCGCCGCTTTCCGGCTTTTTTAGTAAAGAAGAAATTTTACTGGCAGCCTGGGAAGGAAATCGTATGATTTTTACCATTGGTTTGCTTACTGCCGGGTTGACCGCTTTTTATATGTTCCGGCTATATTTTCTTATTTTCTGGAATCGACCTGCCACAAAAGTTATTTCCAAAGAAGCCCCCGCTTCCATGAAAATTCCGCTGATTATTTTAGCGGCTATCAGTTTGGTAGCCGGCTTTATTCCTTTTTCCCAATTGGTAACTACCGATCAACAACCTTTTAAAAGCAGCTTTCATGTATTGTTTTCCATAGCTCCGCTCCTATTGGTAATAGCAGGTATTTTTACCGCCATGCGCTTGTATAAAAACCCAGGAGAAAAGGCAGCGCATCTTGCACAGTGGTTTGGAAAATTCTATCAGGGAGCCTTACACAAGTTTTATATCGATGAAGTCTATTTATTTATTACACGAAATTTCATTTATAAAATCATTGGCAGTCCGGCAGCACGTTTTGATAAACAGGTAGTGGACGGAGGGGTAAACGGATTAGGTAACGGCACCCGTTTTATTGCTGAAAAAATAAAAGCCCTGCAAAATGGACGGGTACAATGGTATCTGCTGGTTTTTTTAGGAGGAATCCTTATCCTCTCGTTTATTTTTATTGGATGGAATAAAATTTAAAAGGTGAATATATGAACCTGCTACTACTTTTATTGATCCCGGTGCTTACGCTTGCTGGCATTGGCTTATTACCGGCAAAAAAAGCCAAATGGATGGCACTTCTCGGAAGTGTTGTTCAGTTGGTGGCATGCATTATTTTACTCCGGCTCTTTCTGCAGCAACCGGATGCTACCCTTTCTGGTGCCCTACTTTTTCAAAACGATTATACATGGTACTCGTCGTTGAATATACACCTGCATACCGGCATAGATGGAATATCCCTTTCCATGATTTTGCTGACATCTTTGGTAATGCTTGCCGGGGTGCTTGTTAGCTGGAATATTCAAAAGATGACCAAAGAGTTTTTTATGCTGCTGATGCTTTTGAGTGCCGGGGCCTATGGTTTCTTTATTTCGCTGGATCTTTTTGTTGTGTTTTTCTTTTTAGAAATAGCCGTGATCCCCAAATTTATGCTGATTGGTATATGGGGCAGTGGCAAAAAAGAATACAGCGCCACCAAACTGGCACTAATGCTGATGGGTGCCTCTGCCATGATTTTTGTAGGCCTGATTGGTTTGTACTATCAGGATCAGGGAGCGGATGGATTTAATCTGGTAGCACTTGCCGCCAATCCGGCCCCGTTAGCGGTTCAAAAATTCTTCTTCCCCTTTGCCTTTATTGGGTTTGGGGTCTTTACCGCTTTGTTTCCTTTTCATACCTGGGTTCCCGACGGACACTCCTCGGCTCCCACAGCCGGCTCTATGTTTCTGGCTGGCATAAGTATGAAACTTGGTGGCTATGGATGCCTTCGTGTGGCGACTTATCTGATGCCGGATGCAGCACATTATTATGCCCCATGGATTATTTTACTGGCAGCAATTGCAATCCTTTATGGTGCCTTTGCCACCATGATGCAAACAGATCTCAAATATATCAATGCTTATTCTTCGGTAAGCCATTGCGGATTTGTTTTATTGGGTATCGGAGTTTTAACCAAAACGGGTATAGCCGGTGCAGTTATTCAAATGGTCTCCCATGGGCTGATGACGGCACTTTTCTTTGCTATGATTGGTATGGTCTATGAGCGTACGCATACCCGGGATATCGCCAAAATGGGCGGGCTGTTAAAATCAATTCCTTTTATTTCTACACTCTTTGTAATGGTTGCGCTTTGCTCACTTGGATTACCGGGTTTTAGCGGTTTTGTGGCAGAAATGATGGTTTTTATTGGTGCCTGGGAAAATGCCAATCCACTTTACCGGATCGCTACACTTGCTGCCACTGCTTCTATTGTAGTGACGGCAGTTTATATTTTAAATACAGTAGGAAAGGTAATCATGGGTCCGGTAAAAAAAGAAAGTTTCCTGCACTTAAAAGATGCCGCCTGGTACGAAAAGTCTGCTGCCCTACTGTTAATAGCGGGTATCCTGCTGATTGGGATGGCGCCATTTTTAATTATCAATCTTATTGAGCCGGGCACACAATCTATAATGGATAAGATCACTTTGATCAGCGGCAAATAAACCGGAAGCAAAATTAACGGGTATAAAAAATTGATTATGGAAATCTTAGAATTGATGCGATCAGAAATCATGCTTACTCTTGTTATTATGATGTTGCTGATAGCCACACTGAGCGATGCGAAATGGTCGAATCAAACGATGATAACCGTGGTGAATATCGGCTTGCTCGGTTTGTTAGCAGTGGGTTTTATTTTCAACAAAAGTGGATCGCTCTTTGGAGATATGTTTGCCACCAATGACCTTTTGCGGCTCGAAAAAAATATTCTGACCTTAGGTACCCTTATTATTTCCCTGCAGGCTGGCCCATGGCTCCGCAAACAGGAAAATGCAATGGAATTTTACCTGTTGCTGCTCACCACTTTATTGGGTATGTTCCTGATGCTTTCGGCTGGCAACCTGTTGATGTTTTACCTCGGGCTGGAAATGAGTACGCTTCCTATTGCCGCCCTCGCCAATTTTGATTTGAAAAAACGCCGTTCGTCTGAAGCAGCACTGAAGCTGATTCTCTCCTCTGCATTCGCTTCGGGCATGCTGTTGTTTGGCATCTCCTGGTTATATGGCACAACCGGTAGTATTTCGTTTGCGCTATTGCCCGGGTTGCTTACAGGTTCTCCCTTACAATTATTTGCACTCATACTTTTAATAGCAGGATTCGGTTTTAAAATTTCTGCAGTACCCTTTCACCTATGGACAGCCGATGTATACGAAGGAGCCCCGATGCCGGTTACCGCCTATTTATCGGTGGTTTCAAAAGGTGCCGTACTGTTTGTTTTTTTATCGGTATTATTCAAAGTTTTTGGTTCCCTCGAAAATGCCTGGTATGCCATAATAGTCACGCTTTCCATAGCCACCATGTTAATCGGTAATTTATTTGCGCTTCGGCAGCAACAAATCAAACGATTTCTGGCCTTCTCTTCGGTAGCCCAAATTGGGTTTATACTCTTAGCCATCAGTGGCGGCACGGTGCAAAGTACCACTGCCACTATTTTCTTTGTTTTGGTTTATCTTTTTTCGAACCTCGCGGCTTTTGGAGTAGCAGGGTTAATTAGTGAAGCAACCGGCAGAGAACAGTTAGCCGATTATAAGGGATTGCATCGCAGCAATCCTGCGCTGGCCTGGATGATGGCGCTGGCCATGTTTTCGCTGGCTGGTGTACCTCCGATGGCTGGTTTTTTTGGAAAGTTCTTTCTTATCATAGCAGGTGCATCAAAAGGCAATTGGTTCTTTATCGTTTTTGCCTCCTTAAATATCATTATTGCCATGGCCTACTATCTCCGTTTGGTACGGCTGATGTTTATGGATACCACAGATAACCCCGTTGTTAAAATCAATATCCCATTGCAATCCCGGCTTGCATTGCTACTGTGTACCGGGGGTATTTTGCTCACAGGTATTTTTAGCGGCGCTTACGAATACATTTATTCATTGGTATCAAATTAGATATCCTGCAATCAAACCTAAAAGAAAACAACATGCCTATCAATAAAAATCATCTATTCGAAGACCTTGACGGTATAAAATGCGCAGTAGTAGAGACATTGGCTCCGCAGGCAAGGGTTGCATTTTTGAAACCGCTGCTCGAATACAATGGTTACGAGGTAAAGATTGCCCCAAGCCCGCCACCTAAAGCAGTTAAGGCCAAAGAGGGGGAAACACAGGAACAGAATATCCACCCCGAAACCTTTACGATTGGGGTAACCAATGTGATGTTCAATGCAACCAATGCTATTTTTGGCAGATTTCTTCAAACCCCAAACGGGCATACGGTTAC
>JBBQXO010000121.1:0-13632 GCA_038209595.1 Chitinophagales bacterium | reverse complement strand
AGCGAAAGGCTTTTGAAACTTAACGAAAACACCCCTGCCTGCAAGCGTTCCCAGTTCCAGCGAAAACTGTTTTCGGCATTGTTGAGTTTTATTTCCTGTACACCGTACACCAATTGCATACTCGCATTGTTTTCACGGGCTACCAGCGCAAAGCGTTTGTAATCGAGTTGGCGACGTAGCTTTAAAAATAAACGAATCCAAAGCAGGTACAGCAGGCTGCCAACGGCAAATATGAAAAAAATGGTGGTATTGTATTGCAGCAATACCATGGAAAAAACGGCGAGGCTAAAAACTGAAAAAAGGGTATTAATAGCCGTACCGGTAAGAAACTGCTCAATACGCTGCTGATCGCTGATGCGCTGCAAAATATCGCCGGGATGGCGGCTATCGAAAAAATGGATGGGAAGCCGCAGTAGCTTGGCCCAAAAATTACTCAACAGCCGCAGACTGATGCGGGTGCTAATGTGTAAAAGCAACCGGCTGCGGATAAAATCTACCACCGTTTGGCTAAGCAGCAACATAAGCTGTGCGGCCAGTATAATTTGTATAAAATGCAGGTTGCGGGTGTTAATACCGGTATCAACCAGGCTTTGGGTAAGAAAGGGGAAAATAAGCTGTAGCAGGGTGCCAAACAGCAAGCCTAAGCCAACCTGTACCCAATAGGCCTTAAAGGCGCCCAATTGCCTGAAAAGGGCTAACCAGCCCAGTTTTAGCGCTTCGTGGTCTTCTAAGTCATCTGCTAATGGTTCTTTTAGTGCTTCGGTAGGTTCCAGCAGCAGGGCAATGCCTTTGGCCGATGAACCGTTGATGGTGCTTAACCAATGGGTTTTAAAATCATTTGGGCTAAGGGTAATCAACCCTTTGGCCGGATCGGCTATTTGCAGCTTTCCCGCTGTAAGCTGCCGGGTAAGTACTACAAAATGATATTGGTCCCAATGTAAAATAGCTGGTAGGGGAGCATGATGTATAAGTTCTTCAAAGCTAAGTTTGGCGCCTACTGTATGAAAGCCCAATGATTCTGCTGCATTGGCCAACCCGAGCAAGGATGCACCTTGTTTACCATATTCAGTTTTTGTTCGTAAATATTCAAGGCTTACCGCTACGCCATAGTGTTTTGCTACCATGCGCAGGCAGGTAGGGCCGCAGTCCATTGCGTTGAGTTGGCGGTAAAAGGGGAAGTTTTTCATTTTTAGGTAATGATCAATTCATTTTCAGAAAAGGTCATTTTATGTATATTTAGTGGCTGATGTTTAGGATATATACCGCTTTCTTTAAATTTAATTAAGTGGTAATACATGGCTTCAAATTCATTTTTATAGATTATTCTACCATTTTCCCAAATGATATCACCCGGTGTTCCCTCAACGATAATAAAATCAAAATGAGCCTTGATACTACCTATTCGTACCTCATCCATTACCACATAAGTCATGCTTTGTATAGCTTCGGGAAAATCAAAAACGGACGCTCCATTTTGAAGTTCCTGAAATAAAAAGGCACATTCATCAAAGCAAAAATGCTTTGATGAAGTAAATACCATTTGGTAATCTTTACTTTTCATGAATAATTTATTTATGGTTGGGGTATTTCGCCATAATGCAAACGAACCAGTAACATAATCATGTCTGCTGCTGATTACATCAAATTTACAAAGTAAATCTTCATTTATAAATGTTCTTATATTACCAAAAATAATATCAAGATCACAATGACCCCAAAAATCATAACCATTTAAATGTTGATCAAATAAAAAGCCGTAGGCTGGTTTAAAGTCGCAGAGTTTGTAAGCAAAGCTTATTTCCACTTCAAAGTTTAGCTTACTTGAAAAATCTGATTCAAGCTGAGTTAAAGTGGTGTAAGAAATTTTCACATTTTTAGGTATAGAATAATCTTCTAAAAATTTAGTATTATTTGTGAAAATTATAAAATCTATATTACTATTAAATGAACATGAATGTAAGAAAAATTGGAAATAGCTTGGAAAATTCCCAATCCAGCAAATTATTATTAGAATCTTATGCTCTTTCATCCTTAAAATATTTTTCCTTTTAAAACTATTGACGTTTGAGTATTTCTATTAATTCATAAGGTTCTACATTACTTTTTACCACTTCACCATTTTTATTTAGTAACACATTAAATGGAAAGGCATAAATATCTAATTGATTTGCAATTTTTCCATCAACATCCCATAGGCTCATCCAACTTTCAGGATATTGCTTTGAAATTTTATTTGCTTCGTATGCTTGATTTAAATTATCAATAGTTATCATTACAAAATTTAAACTATCTCTGAAAATGCTTGATTCATTATGTATATCCTTAAAAGTATTGAATTGGCGAATACAGGCCCCACATTTTGCAAACCAAAATTCGATCAAAATATACTTTTTGCTTAATAGCTGATTAGTACCGATGGAGTTGTTTTTCTCGCTAAGAAAATGAAATACAAATTCAGGAAATATTGCACCATCTTTAATCTGATTTCTGTTATTTGCCTTATTATTCAGTGCAGAAAAAATAATGGATTGACCAATATAATCATTGTAGCTCAATTTCTGTATCCAATTTGTAAAATCATCAAACTTATCATCGAAATTGTGAAATAGAACATATAATGGCAATAAAGACCCCGTATTATTTTTTGAAATACTAAAGATTTCTTCTCTGAATTTCCTGCTGGCTTTAGCCATTTTTCCTCTCACTTTACTGAATTCCATTCTTAGCGTATCCCCTTTATAAATATCATCAAGACCTTGCATTATATTTGTAATGCTATCTATTTCATCTTTGTTTCTCCTAAAAGCAGGTCCAAAAAGATCCTTAAAATATAAATTTGATTTTCCTCCAATAATGTTAGGTATTTCTGCACGCATTGTAAGATAATCAAGCTCAATATGCATTAATCCTTGGTCAATAAAAAAAATATCCGTTGCTATGCCACCACCGTTATCCATTTCGCATTGTATAAATACAGGAATAGAATCTGTCACAATTCCAGAAAATTGAAATAATCCTTTATTAAAGTGAACCCATTGGCTATCGAGCTGTAACAAACTCGGATTTTCCAGCAGCGACCCCAAGCCGATTTTACCCGATGATGGGAGATTTTTAATGATTCCAGTAAGAATAAATGATTTAGGGGTCAATTTAGTATTCTGTGCTTGAATTTCTATGGGAATATTGAATATTAATAGGTATAGAAAAACTATTTTATAAACTTGCATTTAATTAATTTAGTTAGAAATAATCTATATTTAATGTTGGGTTGTTAGGCAAAATGGCCATTAAAAAGATTACAACACAAATCTGCTCATTAATATGGTATATTATAATAACTGCAGCCTTAATTAATTTAAATCAAGGCTGCAATTATTTATTATTATGCCGCGTCTATACAATAAAACTTTTGGCCTGGGCGAGCATTTGCAGTATTACAAGTACCACAACAACCATCGTATTGTCCAAAAGGAGAAGGGCATTCTTCATCCTTTTTCGCACACGCAATTCCATCACTTCCCGCCATTATATCGCGCATTTCATTTCGCGTCAATCGTCCCTGAATAGTTTTTAAACTAATTTTTGTTGTTTTCATTTTAATTTTTTTACAAATGAAAAGCGATAGAATTTCTATTATTTGTTATTCAGACATTGTAAAGCTTTCCATTTAATTATTAAATCTTTAGGCAGGATAGCAAGCCTTGACGCCAACACTATTTGACTTACATGTTCCGCAACAGCCATCTGGAACACCATTTGGACTTGGACAATCAGCCCCATTTGGGGCACATGCAAAATCACCACTTCCCGCCATAATTTTCTTCATCTCCCCCCTGCTGAGTTTGCCTTGAATGTTAGCAAGGCTCATTTTTTTTGTTTCCATTTTTTTAAAATTTAAACGATTAACAAATTTGATTAAAGTTGCCCGCCATTTAAGGCCATAGGGGCTTTTTGGCCGCCCCGGTACTTCGCCTGCGCAAGCGTAGTAAGCTCATCCGGGTATTTTTACAGGAGAGCTATTCCTGCAAAAAATATTGTATATCTTCAAGATCAAATTCTTTTGGTAATTCATATCCATTGAAGAAAATAGTTGGGGTATAACTGATATTGTTTTCTAAACACCATTTTGTCATGGCTGAAACGTTCGCCGCTTCCTTTCTTATTTCTCCGTTTAATGGATATTTTGCAGCAAACGCTTCGTATTCCTTTTTTTCGGGCAGGTACCAATCGTCGAGTACCTGTTGCATTTCGGGTTTGGTTTTTACTTTTTTTGACATGGCTAAAATATGGCTTACCGTTTTATGAATGCGATCTTCCGGCATGTCGGGCGTCATGAAAAGTATTTGAACTTTCAGATTTTCGTTCTTATTTAAAAGATTCTCAATTTTAGGGTGTGCCTGAATACAGGGGCCGCAATAAGGATTACAAACCTTTACCAGCGTATTGGGTGCCATTGGATTGCCAAGTTCAATACCAAGCTCATGGGTGGATGTAAGAATAGCTTTTTGTTTTTGCAGCAATGTGGTAAACACTTCCGGGTTAAATTTCAAACGCAGGTACGACCTTCGTTCCTGTTTTGCTATATATAACCGATTTAGTACTGGTTTTATAGTGTACCATATTAGTATAGGTAATCCATAGGCAATGGCCAAGGGTAATAGTACGGATAGTTGCAGAAAAGATACACTGATGGGTAACAACATAGATAAAATCACTCCGAATGAAAGTATCAATACTGCCTGCACAGCAAGGCAAAGTACACACCACTGTGCCGCCACCTTCCATTGGTAATAAATACTGTAAACAGGATATGTAATGGAAAGCAAACCGAGCAATGACAACCATTGAACCGCCCAGGGAGCATAGCCTGGCATAGCAAGCAATAATAAACCACCTGCAAAATAAAAAAAGCCTGATTCGCTCCAAGAAAGCCAGGAGAAAATTTTTGAAGCCTTACTATTTAATATGGCATTGCAATTGGTTTTGGCAATGCCCGTGCAAACTTTTTGTAGTAAGGGATTGCTTTGATCTATTTCGTGCCACAACAGCAGGTTGCTTATGCCTAGACCTGCTGTATATAATATAAATAGGAATACTTTTCCAATGGTTTCAGCACTGTTTGATGTTGTAACCAGATGAGGTAAAAACATAAAACCTAATACGCAAAGCAGTGCAGCTATGGTAAAACCAACCAGCCATTTGTATTTAAGTCCATTTTTGAAAATATTTTGTTCTACTTTCACTCCGCTTTCTTCAGTTGGTTCAGCAAGCATAAACACGCCAGTCCAGCTTTTTATGAAAACTTCCCTGTTTACCTGCTGAATTTTTTTATAATTATTTTGGTAAAGGCTTATGGTTTCTTTTTCTACTCCGGTAACAATGGCAAAAGGCCGTTCGGGATGTTGGGTAACGGCCAAAAAAGGTACTGGTATATCGTCAGGTACTTTATGCTCTTCTTTAGCGGCAGAATGGGGTATTTTCCAGTTGTACAGTGCATCGCTTACGCAAAGCAGGCTTGGCCATTCGGGATGGTTTTCTAACTTTAGATCAATTGTTTCACTAGGTACATTTACCCTCATGAGTTTAAGCCATCTGCGTAATGCTTGTGTATGATATGCGTAGGGTACGGTAATCATTATCTTGTGCTATTTATTTCTTTAGGATGGTTGAAGAATTTATTTTGTTTTCCAAAGATGGAGCCTGAATGCCATTCAAAAATCACTTTTTTTTCAACTTGTCTGGAAGATTCTTCCACCTAAACTGGAAGATTCTTCCAGTTTTTGGCATTTAACGTTTTATTATAGTTACATTTTGTTTCTTGTGTTAACAAATCATAACCTCCAAACACATTCTATGCCTAAAATCGCCTTACGCCAAAACCAACAATTAGCCATAGGCCGTGCTTTATCTATTTTAAGAAAGACAAAAGGTTATAAACGGGATTATTTAGCAGGAAAAATTGGCCTTTCTTGTGCAAGCATTGACAAGTTGGAGCAAGGCATCACGAGTGCAAAGTTTGCAGATGTTGTAATTATTTGCAGGACTTTGGAGGTAGAAATGGGTGAGTTTGTTTGTTTGTATGAAAAGGAGTTGAATAAATTACCCCCGCCCCCCATTGATCCGGAAAAGGGGTGTCGGATTTAACTTGATGGAATAGTTTGTTTTATGCAGCAGGGCTCAAAGGTATATTGGGGGAAAATTGGGGAGGAACTCAACAATCATTTTTGATGTGCATTGTTGTTTGGTTAGCCATCAAACCTTGCAATAAAGGAAACTACTTTTTGGCTGCCGGGTAAGTACTACAAAATGATACTGATCCCAATGTAGAATGGCAGGTAGTGGCGCATGGTTTAACAGTTCGTCATAAGTAAGTCTTGCGCCAATGGTATGAAAACCAATTGATTCTGCTGCATTGGCCAACCCGAGCAAGGATGCACCTTGTTTACCATATTCGGTTTTATTTCGTAAATATTCAAGACTTACCGCTACGTCATAGTGCCTTGCCACCATGCGCAGGCAGGTGGGGCCGCAGTCCATGGCATCGAGTTGGCGGTAGATGGGGAAGGATTTCATAAGCCAATATGGTAAAAAAATTATAAGTCCTGCCTCATTAATACATCTAAAATTTTTTGATACATATTTTCGATGGGACTGCCTCCAAATCCTCCAAATCTTCCAATAACCTGACCATGTTTATTAATTAATATTGTAGTTGGCAGGGAACTAACTCCAAAATATTCCGCCATTTCCGTTTTGGAAATTTTTATTTTTTCATTTTGCTCTCTGATATCATACAGGTTTATCCAATGTTCAATTTTATATTTATAAAGGGCTGCCTTCCATTTATCATAATTAAAATCAGATGAGGAAGTTATCACTGTAATTCTTTTGTCAGAATGTGTATGTTGTAGCTCTTTTAAAACTAAAAAATTCTCAATACAAGGTTTACACCAAGTTGCCCAGAAATCTAAAATTGTTATATCTGCATTAAAATTTAAAATTTCAATTTTATTACCAGAAGTATCAATTCCATTAAATGAATTTAATTTCTTACCAAGAGAGTATCTTTCAATAGAATTTATTTTATTTGCAATGGTTGTTCCGTCTCTACTTTTTCTTGCAAACGCACCCAATTCGTTAAATAGACATTTTATATACTCAAGTGATTTTCCAGTCCTCATTTCATATAGTACTACAAGTGCACTAACACTACTGTTTGGATATGTTCTTATAAAATTTAGTCGGGAATTTAGACTTTGCAAACTATCTACTTTTTTATTTACTTTTTCGTTTGCTAAGAGTTTCAAGTATTTGTTATAAATTTTTTCACTTTCCGAACCCTTAATAATTGCATTTTTAAAATTCCCTTCTTTCAGTTTAATTGACAATACTCCGGGTTCCATAAAATAATTGATTGAGTTCGGATCACCATCATCCCTAGATTCAACATTTCCATATAATTTTACCATAATTGCTGAACTATCTTCCAGACTTCCTTTAATTTCAAACTGCTTTCTTTTAACTTTTGAAGTGTATTTTATCAATTCACCGGAGTTATTAAAGAATTCAAATTTTATTTCATTGTTATCCGCCATATCAACTTTACCTCTTGCCTTAAAGTGGATTTCAGTTTCATTCTGGGAAAACGCTTTAAAAGTCAGAGAAAGCAGAAGGATAAAAATTAAAAGTTCAATAGAAATTTTTTTATTCATTTTAAATCCTGCAATGTTTAAATGGGTACTTAGTAAATATGTGAATTTTCTAAAGGGACTGTCATGCTTTTTTGTATGACAGTCCCTTAATTTTTAGTCTATTGATTCGTAGCGGTTTCTCTCTGACAATAGCTATTTGCGCAAACTAAACCTTCGCAACATTTGTCTCCATTGGGGGTACTGCATTTTTCCCAATTAGTCTTACAATCAATAATTTGTGTTCAAGCAAGAATTTTTTTCATTTCATCTCTGCTAAGTAGGCCTTTTATACTTTTCAGACGCATTTTATTGTTTTCCATTTTTTCCTTTTTAATAAGTTTAGTAAAAATAAATTGAAACATTTTGTTTACAAAAAACAGATTCTAACTGCTTAAGAATTATTATTCTGATTGCTCTGTTGTTTTTATCTGACACAAATTATTTGCACACACAAGATTTTCGCAACATTTATCCCCATTTGATGTAGTACATGCATCCCATTCTTTTAGACAATAAAAGGAGTTTGTACTCGCCATAATATTCTTCATCTCAGCTCTACTCAGTTTGCCTTGGATTTTCGCAAGGCTCATTTTTTTAGTTTCTATTTTATTTTTTGAATTTAATGATTAAAGAAAAAATTATAAAATACCATGCCAGAAGATTTTTATTACGTTAGCAAATTTCAGCGATATAAAAAATGAATTCCCTAAACTTATATTTACACTTCTTATAACTAAATTTAAAGAAAATTCCAGTTTAATTCATAGCGCTATTCTTGATAATATGTAGTAATAAATTTCTCTAAAGCTTCTGTTTCATTGCTTATCTGACGGTAAACTATTACACCGTTTGAATCAATTAATACGACCACCGGTATACCCTGTACAGCGTACAGTCTGGCAATATCAACTTTCTCATTTCTTCCCATCAGTAAATGGGTCATAAAATTTAAATTTAGCGAGGTAATGTTGTGTATCCAAACTGGAGGTTCCCTGTCATTATCTGCAATTCCAATCATCTTTAAGCCTTTGGTTTGATTTTCTTCATGTATTCTCTTCAACACCGGAATCATCACCTTGCAGGGCTTACACCATGTCGCCCAAAAAAACACCAAAGTTAAAGATGATGTCTTTGTTTCTCTCATCAGTTGAAATCTTTCATTTTTTGATGTAGTGGTCTGAAATTCATTTGCCTGGTTACCAACCTGATTCGAAACTACATTTTCAACTTCTCTACCAAATAAAGATATTTTGACTGTATCGTTTAATTCCAAATAAAGTTTTTTAATGTCTTTGGGTAATAAATCGTCCTTTAGATAATTCAATAAATATCCAGAAATCCAATAATTTGAATAGGATTTAATGGTATTAATTCTAAATTTATTCAAAGAGTCTTGAAGTACATCAATTTCATTTAATGATTGTGAGGTACTATTTTCAAAGTGTTTTTTGGTTGCAGCATTGATAGCATTTTGGATGGACTTATTAGTAATAAGGTACTTGAGGTAAAGTGAGTCATTAATGTTTGCAATTATTGAGTTTTCTTTGAATTCAAATGCATTAATATACAGTTTATTGGTTCCATTACTTATTATTATAGGCCTTGGATACTCATTAAATGGACTGTCGAGGTCAGGAAAACTAAGATATAGAAAAGTAGTCTCAAATAATAACCCTGTGAATGAACATTTACCATTATCTATAGTGGCAGTATCCTGTTTAATTACGCCATACTTTATTACATATGATATAGATGCCCTTCCAGTATATTCATTTGAAAATAATAGGTTCAATGTGAAATGTTGGCTTTTAGTTTCTTCTAAATGGTTTTTGTAGCCATATACTGTTTTGGCCTCTACTCTATCTAATGAATTGAATTGGGTAAAAAAATAAAGGAAGATGAAAAATTTCATAGAAATTACCAATGTTTAAAATTCAATTTGTTTATCTAAATTTTAATACAATATCATTACCATTATTTAATGTAAAATAATGGTAATGATATTTTTTGTAGAGTCTAAGCAAAATTGCTCTTTATTTAGCTATCTGTCTAAGATTGACAATATTTTTGGCCAACCCCTCCTGCTGGAGCATAGCATCTTGGACAATCACCACTGCAATCTGTAGTTGAGTCACAAAATTTAGTACATCTGTTTCCTGCTTGCCCGCTCCCGCTACCCGCCATAATATTCTTCATCTCAGCCCTGCTGAGTTTGCCTTGTATGTTTGCAAGGCTCATTTTTTTAGATTCCATTTTTTAAAATTTAAACGATTAACAAATTTGGTTAATAATTGCCCGCTAATTATGGCCATACGGGCTTTTTGGCCTCCCCGGTACTTCGCCTGCGCAAGCGGAGTAAGCTCATCCGGGTATTTTTGCACAAGAGCTATTCCTGCAAAAAGTATTGTACATCTTCAAGGTCATACTCTTTGGGGAGTTCATAACCATTGAAGAAAATAGTAGGTGTATAACTGATGTTGTTTTCTTTGCACCACGCTGCCATATTATTCATATTCCCTTTCTCTTTTTCAATTTCTCCATTTAACGGGTACCGGGCTGCTAATACCCCATATTCCTTTTTTTCTGCATGGTACCAGGTATCTAAGGCTTGTTCAATAATAGAGGGAGATGAACTTGCTAATGCAGTAAGATGGATGGCTGTTTTGTATCCGTCGTTACCATCTTCATTAGGCACCATAAAAATAATTCTGCCATTTACCTTTTCAGGATTGTCCCATAGTATGGCTTCCATTTTAGGGTGTGCCTTACTACAAGGCCCACAATACGGATTACAAACTTTTACGAGGGTATTTATTGCCGTTGGATTACCCAATTGAATGCCGAGTTTATCTGGATCGGTTTGTATGGCTTTCTGCTTGTGCAATAGGGCTTCAAATACATCGGGGTTAAATTTAAGCCGTTGGTAGGCTCTGCGTTCTTGCTTTGCAGTATATAGCCTTTGGAGCAAGGGTTTTAAGGTGTACCAAAGCAAGCCCTGTAATCCGTATGCAATTAGTAAGGTTAATAAAGAACCAATAGTTATAAATGAAAAATCAAGAGGGAATACAAATAATAAGGCCACAGAAAATTGTAGTAATAATATAACCTGAATAGCAAGGCAAAGCACACACCATTGCTTTGCTACCCTCCACTGATAATATATACTAAAAACCGGGTAGATAAGGCCTGGTAAACCTAAAATGGCAAGGTACTCAACTGCCCATGGGGCATAGCCTGGCATAGCAAGCAAGAGGGTGCCACCTGCAAAATATAAAAAGCCTACTTCGCTCCAAGATAACCAAGGTAATAGCTTGGAGGCTTTACTATCGAGAATAGCATTACAATTGGTTTTGGCTATGCCTGTGCATACTTTTTGTAATATGGGGTTCCCCTTGTCTATTTCGTGCCATAATAGTAAACAACTTATACCAATTCCGGCTATATATAATATAAATAGCATTGCAGTACCAATACCTGACGAAAGAGAAACTGAATTCCATATATGTGGCATAAAATGGTATCCTAATAAACATAAAAAAGTAAGTGCTGTAATACCAGTAATAGCCTTTTGACCCCGCGACTTGTGATGATTAGCTTGCCCTGGCTGCAACCCACTTTTCGCATCAGGTTCGGTCAACATATATACGCCAGTCCATTGTTGCAAAAATTTCTCCTTCGATACAGGCGTGGCTTTTTTATAGTTTTCGTGGTAAACGATTAATTCATTTTCCTGCACATCCGTTACTATGGCAAAGGGTCTTTCAGGGTGGTGGGTTACTGCTAAAAAGGGCGTTGGAAGCAGTTCAGGTTTTTTGTTATTATCTTTTGCTGCTGCATTAAGTATTTTCCAGCTATTTAGTGCATCGCTTATGCAAAGCAGGCTTGGCCATTCGGGGTGGTTTTCAAGGGTGTTGTCAATAGCTGCGGTTGGAACCTGTACATTAAGGAGTTGTAACCACCGCTTTATGGCTTGTGTATGATATGCATAGGGTACGGTAATCATTGGTAAGTATTATAATTGGTATTAGGAATATAGTTTAGGAAAATTGGTTCAAAAAATAAATTAGTATTTTAAACTTATTGGTTAGCATTATCCTTAAATAAACCTTCCATATAGCTTTTGATTTTATCTATGTTACTATCAAATTTTTCAATTTTTCCTGTTGGGTCAATTAAAATATAGTATGGGATTGTTTCAATCCCGTATAATTCTGAAACGAGTGATGATCGGTTGGGAGAAGGAAAAGTATCAATAACTTGAAGCCAAGGCATATTCTCTAATTCTAGCGCTTTTCTCCATTTATTTTCATCCCTATCGGTAGATATGCCAACGATTTTCAAGCCTTTGGAAGAATAACTTTCATTCAAATTTTTTAGTTTAATTATGTTTTTTCTACATGGTCCGCACCAACTAGCCCAAAAATCCACTAAAGTATAGTTTCCCTTCAAATCATAAAGATTGAATAAGCTACCAGAAGCTTGTCTTAAAGTAAATTCAGGAGCTTTTTCATTTAGTGATAGCTTACCTAATTGATTCCTAAATAACTTAAAATAATAGGTCTTATTTGCTGGAGCTAAAAGATTTGATAAGGCATCAATGTAATATTGTTTCTGTTTATTAGGATCATTTTTATATATATTCATTAAAATAAAGGGTGATGCTTTTGAGTTTGGCTTTATTTTTATATAATTTTCAATCCATGCCTTTTGATTATTAATTAGTCCATTAATAATCAATTCGCTTTTTTTATCCCCATCTTCTTCTGAATTTATTGCACTAGTATATGCCGTTTCAAGTGCAATTAGAGAGTCCTTTTCAAAGGTTTCAATTCTAAATTGTTCATACTTATCTGCAATTTCTGATCCCTTTTGTTTTATATGCCAGATTAAAGCCCAACTTTCATCTGGTTTATTTTTATTGAAATAATGCTTTGCTCCCAAAGTGTCCACTATTATCATTATATTTTTTGATTCAATAAATGCTCTAAAACTCCAATTCCCAGGAATAATTTTAAACAGATACAATTTTTCTTCCTTAATTTTTACAGAAAAGTCAAAATTTCCTTTTAAAATTTCCCCCTTGGCGAGCGTAGTATCCCCATCGTCGGAAAGCATTAGAATTTTACCATTATTAAAACCATTGAACTTTCCTGAAACATGTACTAAGTTTGAAGAATCCTGTGCAAAAAGCCTTAATTGTATTATTATTATAAATATAGTTATACAATATATTCTGCTTATTAATGAGTGCATTTTTTTAATATGTTTAAATAAGAAAAAAATAAGGAATTTAGGGATAGCTCCTAAACTCCTTATTTTGCTAGTAATTCTACTCTGTAACACTGCCACTTCCACATTTGAAAGTTGCAAGGCATTCATTACAACATTTTTTAAACCATGGACAACTTTCTCCGTCTTTAACACATTTAGCATCTTCGTTACCTGCTATAATATGCTTCATTTCTTCTCTTGATAATTTACCTTTAATGTTCGCAAGGCTCATTTTTTTAGTTTCCATTGTTTTACAATTTAAACGATTAACAAATTTGGCCGCACCGGCAACCCACTGTGCACGGTGGGCTCGTCCAGGTATTTTTGCAGGAGTAGGTATGGTTACCATCCCTTTAATCTCTTCTATTCGTAGAAACCATTGTGGAACAGCTTATATAACATATGCGTAGGGTACATTAATCATTGTCTTGTGTTATTTATTTCTTTAGGATGGTTGAAGAATTTATTTTGTTTTCCAAATATGGAGCCTGAATGCCGTTCAAAATCAATTTTTTCCAACTTGTCTGGACTTTTAACATTTTATTATGGTTACATTTTATTGTTTTAGGCAACTTCTATTAACCACACAACTCATCTTATGCCTTCAAACCTGTTACGTCACAACCAACACTTAGCCTTTGCCCGTTCATTGTCCATTTTGAGAAATACT
>JBBQXO010000120.1:0-13699 GCA_038209595.1 Chitinophagales bacterium | reverse complement strand
TGCTGGTATTTCACCACCACTTAGCACAAAATCGCCTACTGAAATTTCATGGGTTACATAATGATCCCGAATGCGCTGATCAATTCCCTTGTAATGTCCACAAATAATCAAAATCCGCTCAAACAAAGAAAACCGGTTGGCCAATTGCTGATTAAAAGTATTGCCATCAGGGGTCATATAAATAATGGTATCAAAAGGGGCTGTTGCCTGTAATTCCAAAATAGCTTTTTCCAACGGCTCGCACATCATTACCATGCCGGCACCACCTCCATATTGGTAGTCATCTACCTGCCCATGTTCATTAATGGCCCATTTGCGTAACTGATGTACGCCCACTGTAAGCAATCCCTTATCCTTTGCCCGTTTCATAATGGAATGATTCAGCGGGCTTTCCAGCAATTCAGGTATCACTGTTATAATATCAATATGCATAAGGTGCGAAATAAATAGTGATGGACAGACAATTAAAATAAGCAAAATCATGATTCCTTTCCGAAAGCATCATCCATATTGCGTCGCTGCTTCTTATCGGGCCGGCCAGTTTTACTCAGGCGTTTTCCGGTATGGAAAGAAGGAGTAAGAAAATCCTGTGCCACCAATAATTCCGGTGGGGTAATGTCTTCATAATGCTTGATGGCTTCGGGATAGGCTACCCGGTTGTGCAATAGTCCGGTAACCTTAATAATCCATTTACGGGCTTCAGTCCGAATGTCATATTCCTCATTCAATTTTACCTGTCTTGATGCCTTTACGGACTCTCCGTTCAATTTTACCCGCCCTTTATCGCAGGCTTCCGCCGCCTGACTACGGGTTTTAAAAAGCCGGATGCTCCATAAATATTTATCCATCCGCAGCTTTTCCGTTGTTGTACTCATACATGCAAAAGTAAGGGCTTATCTTCGCCGACGACCATCAAGCATTCCAATATGAAGGTACTTATCCGGCAAGCAACCATTGCAGACCCCCGCTCAAAGCTGAACGGACAAAAAATGGATTTACTGCTCGAAGGCAACAAAATAATTTCTATTGCACCAACAATAGAAGCCTCCGCAGATAAAACCATTGAACAAGATGGCCTGATGGCAGCACCCGGTTTTACAGATATTTTCGCCCATTTTTGTGATCCGGGTCTCGAGTTTAAAGAAACCCTTGAAACCGGTGCTGCAGCTGCCAAAGCAGGAGGCTACACCCGGGTAATGGTAATGCCCAATACCAAACCCGAGCTTTACAGCAAAAGTCAGGTGGAATATATTGTTCAAAAAAGCAAGCATTTGCCAGTTTCTGTCCTCCCTATAGGTTCTATCAGCCGCCAATGCGAAGGCAAAGAACTCGCCGAAATGCATGATATGCGTGCCAGTGGCGCCGTTGCTTTCAGCGATGGTTTATACCCGGTGCAAAATAGTCAGGTTTTTCTGAAAGCATTGCAATATGTAAAAGCTATGGATGCCACGGTGATACAGATACCCGACGAAGAACATTTGAGCAAAATTGGCCTGATGCATGAGGGGATTATCAGCACCAAACTAGGATTACCCGGCAAACCCATGCTTGCAGAAACTTTGATGCTGTCCCGGGATATTGAACTATTGAGGTACACACGAAGCAAACTCCATATTACCGGCATAAGCACCGCTGCTTCGGTGGAACTGATACGGCGGGCAAAAAACGATGGGCTGCGCATAACCGCAAGCGTTACTCCTTATCATTTGTGGTTTACCGATGAAGATCTTTCTGATTACGACACAAACCTGAAGGTAAATCCTCCATTGCGCACAGCAGCAGATAAATCGGCTTTAATATCAGCCCTTTTGGATGGAACCATTGATTGCGTGGCAAGCCATCACCAACCGCATGAATGGGACAGTAAAGTATGCGAATTTGAATATGCCAAATATGGCATGAGTGGCATTGAAACCTGTGTAGCAGCCACCCTTACGGCAGCAGATACTTTAACGACAAATCAGATTACCCAAATTTTCGCCATAAAACCTGCCGAAATTTTCAATTTGCCCTTACCGATAATTGAGGAGGGCGCTGCTGTTAACTTAACTTTACTGGCAAGAGTGAGTGGTCATATGGTATCCAAAAAAAGTCTGTTTTCCAAAGGAACCAACAATGCTTTTTCAGAAAAAATTATGAAAGCTGTAATTATTGATGCATTTTGCGACCAATAGTTGTAATTAACTAACAAAAACAACCAACCATGGAAGAAAAAAAAATGATGACCCCGTTGACAAAAGGACTTATTCTCGGTATGATTACCGTAGTCCTTTCGCTTTTATTGCAAACATTTATTCCTGATCTGAAAGAGCAACAAAAATACTCTTGGGCTAGCCTCATTATCATCTTTGGAGGAATCATATGGGCTTGCTGGAGCTATGCTAAGGACATGAATGGCAATGTAACTTTTGGCAACGTTTTTGCTCATGGCTTCAAAACAACAGCCGTTTTAACCTCTATCTCAGTAGTTTTTACCGTCATTACAGTAACCCTCATTTTTCCTGACCTGAAAGACCGTGCCATGGAAAATGCAAGAGAACAAATGATAGAACAAGGCCAATTAAATGACACCCAAATAGATCAGGCAATCGAAATGACAAAAAAGTTTTTTACAGTATTTGCTATAGGTGGGGTAATCATTTCTAATTTATTGATTGGAGTTATTGCCTCCCTGATTGGTGGAGGTGTCGTTAAAAAGAACCCCAATCCTACCCCTTTTGAATCTGATAATCTACAATGAACGTAAGCATTGTTATTCCTTTATTGAATGAAGCCGAGTCGCTGCCCGAATTGACCGAATGGATTCAAAGAGTATGCGACAAGGAAGGGTATGAATGGGAATTGATTTTTATAGACGATGGCAGTACCGACGATAGTTGGGAGGTGATCCGTGGGCTTCGCATAGAAGACCCACGGGTCAAAGCCATCAAGTTTCAACGAAACTTTGGTAAGAGTGCTGCTTTGCAGGTGGCTTTTAAGGCTGCATCGGGCAAAGTGGTCATTACCATGGACGCCGACCTGCAGGATAGCCCCGATGAAATACCTGAATTGGTAAGAATGGTGATGGAAGAAAACTGGGATATTGTAAGTGGCTGGAAAAAAAAGCGGTACGATAACACCCTGACCAAAAACATTCCTTCCAAACTTTTTAATGCTGCTACAAGGCAGGTAAGCAGCATAAAACTACATGATTTTAATTGCGGCTTAAAAGCATATAAAGGCCGGGTAACCAAAGCCATTGAGGTTTATGGAGAAATGCATCGCTATATTCCGGTTATTGCCAAATGGAGCGGATTTACCAAAATCACAGAAAAGGTAGTGGAACACCGGCCTCGTAAATATGGCGTCAGCAAATTTGGCTGGGAGCGCTTTGTCAATGGCTTTCTTGACCTCGCATCCATCACTTTTGTAGGCAAATTTGGCAAAAGGCCTATGCACTTTTTTGGGCTATGGGGCACCTTGATGTTTATGCTTGGATTTGGCATCAGCCTGTTTCTTATAATCAGTAAAATCATCGATCCGGGTTATTACCTCACCAGTAAACCTCTTTTTTACATTGCCTTGATTTTGGCATTGGTGGGGGTACAACTTTTTCTTACCGGTTTTTTAGCTGAATTGATTGCAAGAAACTCACCGGAGAAAAACAGTTACGGCATTGAGGAAAGTATTGGTATATGAAAATAGTAATTCTTGGTCCTGCTCACCCCTTGCGCCCGGGTGGAATTACAACTTTTAATGAAAGACTCTGCAAGGCCTTTCTGGAAGAAGGACATGATTGTGAAATCTGGTCCTTTTCGTTACAATATCCTTCCTTTTTATTTCCAGGCAGCAGTCAGTTTACAGATAAAGCAGCACCTGAGGGACTCCGTATCCGCAGTCTTATTAATTCCATCAATCCACTCAACTGGATCAGTACCGGCACCCGCTTAAGGAAATCAAGTCCAGATCTCGTGGTGGTCCGTTACTGGCTGCCTTTTATGGGGCCTTGTCTTGGAACCATCCTGCGTATTGCCCGTAAAAACAAAAATATTCGTGTTGTATGTATTGCCGATAACATATTACCTCACGAAAAAAGAATAGGTGATAACTCTTTTACGAGGTACTTTGTAAAAACAGTTCAGGGATTTATTGTAATGAGTGAAAGCGTTCAACGCGACTTATTACATTTTTCCAAAAAACCAAACCTGCTGCTCCCCCACCCGCTTTACGATAATTTTGGGGCGGGTGTTGTTCAAAACAAAGCACGAACTATTTTACAGGAAAAATTTGGCATTCAAATTAGCAAACAGGACCAACTACTGGTATTTTTTGGCTTGGTTCGCCCTTATAAAGGACTTGATCTGCTGATAAAAGCACTTGCGCTTACAAACAGCCGCCGCGTTCGATTATTGGTTGCCGGAGAGTTTTATGAACCGGAAAAACCATACCGGGATTTAATTGAATTGCACAACTTGAAGGATCGGGTGATCCTGCACAATGCATTTATAGCTGAGGACGAGGTAAAATATTTTATCTGTGCGGGTGATTGCATTATTCAGCCTTACAAATCGGCCACCCAAAGCGGGGTGACCCCGGTAGCTTACCATTTCGAAGTACCCATGATTGTAACCAATGTAGGCGGACTGCCACAAATGGTACCCCACAAAATAGCCGGACTTGTTTGCGAGCCAGAACCTGATGCCATCGCAGTTGCCGTAGATACCTTTTTCCAAATGGGAAAAGAGCACTTTTTAATAGGATTACAGGAAGAAAAAAAGAAGCTGAGTTGGCACGGCTTTTCAAAAGGTCTGACCGACTTTGCCAATACCCTGTAATTTTACCAATTAAGATTGGAACGAAATATGGAAGAGAATAAAATAAAAACGCTGTTTGAGGACTCGATAGCCACCAAACAGGCCGTTTTGCAGGACGATGTTCTTTTAGGTAAAATTCGGCAAACGGCGGATTGGATAACAGAATTATTCAAAAAAGGCAACCGGCTTTATTTTTGCGGTAACGGAGGCAGTGCAGCCGATGCACAGCACCTTGCAGCAGAATTCAGCGGCCCCTTTTATAATCGTGGCAGGCGGGCACTTCCTGCAGAAGCTTTGCACTGCAACACAAGCTACCTGACCGCGGCGGCCAATGATTACGATTATGCCAGTGTTTATGCAAGGTTGGTGGAAGGAATTATGCAGGAAGGCGACATGCTTATCGGGTTGAGCACAAGCGGCAATTCGCCCAACGTGGTAAAAGCTTTTGAAGCAGCCAAGGCCAAATCGGTCATCACCATTGGTATGACCGGTGCAACCGGCGGCAATATGGCTCCGTTGTCCGATATTTTATTGAATGTCCCCTCCACTACCACGCCCCGCATACAGGAAGTACACATGCTTATGGGGCATATTATTTGCGAACTCGTGGAAGTTGCCGTTTTTGGCAAACCTTAAAATATACTTACCTGTATGATTAAGCCTGGAAAAGACTGGACGCTGTTTCTAGATAGGGATGGCGTGATTAATATTGAAAAAGTGGAAGATTATATCCATGAATGGAGGGAATTTACATTTTACCCAGGAGCTGTGGAAGCCATCGTTGCGCTTGGTAAGCTGTTTAAAAGAATTATTATAGTTACCAATCAAAAAGGTATTGGCAAAGGGGTAACCAAGAAAGAAGCGGTAGAAACCATTCATAAAAATCTGGCCGACATCATCAGGGATGCAGGGGGCGAAATAGCCGCTTCCCTTTACTGCCCCGATACCGAAAGCAGCAGTCCAAACCGCAAACCCAATCCCGGCATGGCTTATCAGGCCAAAGAGTTGTTTCCCGATATCAATTTTTCTAAAAGCCTGATGGTAGGAAACAACCTCAGCGATCTGAATTTTGGGCGCAATGCGGGTATGCAAACGGCCTTTTTGAGAACCACAAGCCCCAATTTGGCGTTACCAAAAGGGTTGGCCGACCTTGAAGCACCCGACTTACAAGGGTTAGCGGTGTTGTTAGACCGCCAAATTGTCTAATGTTAAAAATAAACTGGCAGCTTCCTACGTTCGTCGATATGCACCTACCTTGCAATCAATGAAGCAAACACTTTTTATTTTAGGTTTGATCCTGACCAATAGCTTTACGCTTCCGGCATCTGCACAGACAGGGAAAATAAGTCGTGAGGATAGCAGGTACCTTCAATTACTTAATGATTCTCTGGGAAAAGAAGGCGCAAGGGTATTGGATGAAATGTTTCCCATCAACCGATTGCGGGCCGATAGCCTTTTTACCCGTATGCTGGTACGTGGCATGTTGGTTCGAAACTCGTTTCAATATCCTTTTGATTCTATCCTTACCGCCCCTATACTGTATCCGGAAGACAGCAGTTTCCGAATCATTACCTGGCATTATACCCTTAATGAGTCCGACTATCGTCAAAAAGGAGTGCTTCAGATGAATACGCCCGATGGTTCCCCACGTTTTTTCCCTTTGTTTGATGCATCAGAATATACAGACGAACCACAGGACAGTATCCGTAATAACCGCAACTGGATCGGTGCTATTTATTACAAAATAGTTACCAGGGAAGCCAATGGAAAAAAGATTTACAACCTTTTTGGTTATGATGAAAACAACAGTGTTACCACGCGTAAATGGATTGAGATCCTCACCTTCAACGAACAACAAGAACCTGTTTTTGGTGGCGATTATTTTCGGATTCCCTTTGGAGAAAATTTTACTCCTAAGAGCCGCCGGTATCTGATGGAATACAAATCTGGAGCAAGGGCAAGATTGAATTTTGACGAGGAAGAAGATATGGTCATCATGGATTTTCTGATCAGTGAAAGCAATGAACCTCAAAAAAGATACACGCTTGTACCCGGTGGTGATTACGCCGGATTGAAATGGAATAATGGCGGTTGGGAATTGATTCCGAGATTAAAAACAGATATGCTTGGGGATGGCAACGAACCGAGACCTGCACTTATTCTGAATAATGACGGAACCGCCAACGAAACGATTTTGGAAAAGATTTCTGCAAAAAATATGAAACAGAACGAAGAAAAAGAACAGGAAAAAAAGAAAGGAAAGAAAAAGAAAAAAGACCAATCTGAAGATTGATCCTTTTATGTTTCAAGAAAACGGGCTAATTTTTTATTTAGGTAAAAGCACGTGGTCAATTACGTGGATGATACCATTGCTTTGATAAACGTCAGCGATGGTTACTTTGGCCATATTGCCACTTTCATCGCTTACAATTACATTCTTTCCTTTTGTAGTGAAAGTAAGGGTAGCACCATTTACAGTTTTAGCTTCATACTTTCCACCACCACTTTTAATCATACCTATAAGTGACTTGCTGTCAATACGACCTGCTACTACATGGTAAGTAAGAATACCGGTAAGGGTACCTTTATTTTCTGGCTTCAGCAGGGTGGGCACAGTTCCTTCCGGTAAGGCTGCAAAGGCTTCATTTACAGGAGCAAATACAGTAAAGGGTCCATCACTTTGCAAAGTCTCTACCAAACCGGCTGCTTTTACAGCGGCAACGAGTGTGGTGTGGTCTTTTGAGTTGACAGCATTTTCAACAATGTTCTTTGTAGGATACATAGCTGCACCGCCTACCATCATAGTCTTTTGTGCAGTAACACCTAAAGAAATACCAACTGCTAAAATTCCCATCATAAATGTTCTTGTGTTCTTTTTCATAACTCTATTTTTGTTTTTGTGTGAATTGAATGCATCAGGTACGGATTGCTTTTATTCTTGGATTTAAGCCACCCGAAAAAATATTAGCTATAGGTTTCTCTTAACGATTATGCTTTATGACTAAAAACAGAAAGCCGGTCTGAATAAATCAGACCGGCTTTAAAAATATTTATTACTCCTTTATCAGGTAGTCCCTAATACATACATTTCACTCATAGTTGGGGTTGGACTGCCTCCTTCTTTTTCCAGAGTAATGGCAAAAGCCTGCGCATTTGGTATGGATTTGAGTTTGCAAAGTCCCTCGCAATCGGCATCGAGCATACCAGCGTCAACCGGCTGACCGTCAACAATGGCCCACAATTGATATTGCTTTCCCTTTTCAGGTGTTGGAAGGTTGTTTTTAAAGAGATACACCTCACTTGTTTCGCGGTTCCAGAAAACGGTAGCAAGGCTTTCTTCCCTTCCGGCAACACCTGCCATATCAATCCGTTGCGTACTTTTATTACTCATGCGTTGCACATCAGCGTACATACTGTTGAATTGCAGTTTCACCTGAGCATTTTCCTTTTGCAAAGAAGCATATGCACCTTGTACGCTTTTGTATTTATTGTATAGCATTATACTGCCAACCGCATTTGCTAAGAATAAAATAAACGCAGCGGCCGCTGCATAAGCAAGCCAGTTATTCTTTTTACCGTTATAGCCGGGAATGGTGGGGATTTCTTCCTGCGGCTGTACCGGGACTATTTTGGGTAAAGTATCTTTAAAACTGTCTTCAATCTGACTAAAAATAGCTGCTTTGGCAGCGGGTGGTGGGACAACGGCATTGGCTTGCCCTTCGGCTTCGAGCAAAAGCTCAAAATCGAATATGGCAGCGTTTAGTTCCGGATGTATTTTCCGAAGCCGCAGGATCTCCTGTTCTTCTTCTGAAGAACAAAGTCCGAGCACAAATTGCTCCACTATTCCTGATGATATGTATTCCTGAGTATCCACTATTGCTTAAAAATTTTTCTTAATTGCATCATTGCACTACGCATTCTTGTTTTTACGGTTCCCAAAGGAATTTGCAGCATTTCTGATATTTCCTCCTGAGTATACCCCTGGAAGTAGGACAGATCCACCAATTCTTTATGTTCCTTTTTTAGTTGGTGAACCGCTTTTCTGATTCCGATGTTATCGGGATTAAACTCACTTCCAGCCAATTCATATACGGAATCTGTTATTTCCCGGTTTTGTTGCTGTGCCTGATATTTTTTACTCCGAACTACATCAATAGAACTATGGCGGGCAATCTGAACCATCCAGGTGTATAAACGCCCTTTCTGTTCATCGTACGTTTCAATCTGCTTCCAAATCTTAACAAAAACTTCCTGAAGCGTATCAGAAGCCTGTTCAGGCTCAGATATAATGCCTAAGATAACCGAATAAATAGCTCCGGAATAATTTTCATAAAGGTAATTGAAACCTTCCCGCGTTCGTTGCCTGATTAAAACGAGCAGTTCGTGCTCCTGATATTTGGTGGTGGTTTGCATGGCTATAGACTGCAAAATAAGTGGTTTATTTCAAAATAATAGCGCCCAACGCAGGTAAATGCAGGACTATTTCGTATCGTTTTTCTTTTTTATCAATCAATTTACAAGGTATCTCTGGGTTATAGGTATTACCGGTACCCCAATACTTTTTATCATCGCTGTTGAATATTTCTTTCCATTCGCTTTTATCATTTACATATAATGGTAAATCATGCCGCACAACAGGGGTCATATTTAATACAACCAATATGTCCTCCTTTGGCTTTTTCCCTTTTCTTCGGAAAGCTATAATACATTCCGAACGTCGATTCAATTCAATCCATTCAAAACCACCCTTCTCAAACTGCAACTCATAAAACGCAGGTTCTTTTCTTACCAGATGCAAAACATCGCGTACACAATTTTTCAACAGGTTATGGCAATCGTGTTCCAACAACTCCCAGGGAAGCTCACTTTTATAGTTCCATTCAATCGTACTTCCAAACTCGTTGCCCATAAAAAGCAACTTAGCGCCGGGATGGGTAAACATATAGGTATAAAGCAAACGCAGGTTTGCAAACTTCTGCCATTCATCACCGGGCATTTTATACAACATCGGGCTTTTCCCATGTACTACTTCATCGTGACTAAGTGGTAGCATAAAGTTTTCGTCGTAGTAATACATCATGCTGAATGCAAAAGAGTCTTGCTGAAACTGCCGGAAAATGGCATCCTTTTTAAAATACTTCAAGGTATCATGCATCCAGCCCATCATCCACTTCATACCAAAACCAAGTCCATCAGCAAAGGTGGGGCTACTTACCCCCGGCCAGTCGGTTGCTTCTTCGGCTATGGTTTGGGTATCAGGAAAATCACGGAATACCATTTCATTCATTTCCTTTATAAAAGCAATGGCTTCGAGGTTACCATCTCCACCAAACTCATTCGGTTCCCATTGTCCCTCATTCCGGCTGTAATTAAGTTTAAGCATGCTGCTTACTGCGTCTACCCGCATCCCGTCTATATGATATTTATCAAACCAATATCGGGCAGAACTTATCAGAAAACACTTTACCTCATTCCGTTTGTAATTAAAAATATAGCTGCTCCAATCGGGGTGGTATCCCTTGCGCATATCCGCATACTCGTAAGTATGGGTCCCATCAAACATATACAGGCCATGCATATCATAAGGAAAATGGGAAGGCACCCAATCGAGGATAACACCTACCCCTGCCTCATGAAAAGCATCTATCATAGCCATAAAATCCTGCGGGGTTCCAAAGCGGGAAGTAGGAGCAAAATAACCTGTTCCCTGATAACCCCAGCTACCATCATAAGGATGTTCCATTACAGGCATCAGTTCTATATGGGTAAAACCCATTTCCTTTACATAAGGTACCAGTCGTTCTGTAATCTGCGCATAGGTGTTGTACGTTTCCTCGTCTAGTTTGTCGGGGCGCATCCAGCTTGCAAGGTGTACTTCGTATACATTCCACGGGGCGTCCAATGCATTGTGAGCGGCTCTTTTTTCCATCCATCCTGCGTCTTTCCAGTCATACGCTTGTATATCCCAGGTAATAGAAGCCGTATTAGGACGTTTTTCCCAATGCCAGGCATAAGGGTCGCCTTTATCCAGTTTGATGCCCTGATACCCAACTATATGGTATTTATAGGCTTCTCCTTTTACAATTCCTGGTATAAATCCTTCCCAGATTCCACTTTGATCCAACCGGGGCAGCAACTCATAATGATGTGGCGTCCACTGATTGAAATGACCAATCACACTAACGGAAGTAGCATTGGGTGCCCACACGGCAAAATAATAACCAGCAGTTTCGTTTACCGAAGTTGGATGACTACCAAACAACTCATAAGCCCGGTAAAGTGTGCCTTGATGATAGTTTTGCAAATCCTCCGGTGTAAACCGGGAATAGTTCCAAACTGGTTTTGAGGTATCTACAAAATGAAGGTCTTCGTAAAGTTGAGGTTGCATACAATCTATTTTAGTAGTTTTTTTGCCTTATGTGTAATAAATAAATCATTGATTTAAAAAATTCTGAAACACAAGCTTTGTTGGCCCAAAAAATTCTGCTTCGGCAAAAAAAGAGATAATCTCCTGTAACTCTTTTGCAAAGTAAAAAAGGTTAAACAAATTAAATGTTTAAATGGCAGAATGCCATAAATAGTTTTTTCTCAAAGAAGAAATCCTTCGTATTTATAAATCCATTGAACCGCTTTTCACATTTTCACATTTGCACAACACAATTTTTTGTTAGTCTTGTACTTCTATAGAGCAAGAGAACCAAGCACCACCAATAATAAAGTAAAATCCAATGCGCCTTTTAATATTCCTGGCCTTTTCTTTCCTTTTTTCTAATGTATCGCATGCTCAAAATACCTTCAAAATATCGGGGCAGGTAAAAGATACCAGCCAGCAATTGACCTTGGAAAATGCCATCATCGTTTTAAGCCGAACGAGTGATTCACTCATTGTGCAAAGCAAACGAGCCGGTAAAGATGGTCGCTTTGAAATACAAGGGCTACCGCAAGGCGATTATTTTTTATTAATTACCTACCCGAGGTATGCCGATTATGGAGATATTATAAAACTTAATGCCACCCGGGATCTTGGATTGTTGAATATGATTACCAAAGCTTTTGCGCTGGAAACCGTAATTGTAAGAGCGAGCCCTGTTCGTATGAAGGGGGATACCCTAAGTTTTCTGGCAGATAGCTTTAAAGTTCGCGAAGGGGATAACGTGGAAGAACTGCTGAAGCGATTACCTGGATTACGGGTAAACAGCAAAGGAGAAATTACAGCACAGGGTCAGCAGGTGAGAAAGGTATTAGTGGATGGAGATGAGTTTTTTGGGGATGACCCCACCCTTGCTACGCGCAACATACGTGCTGACATGGTAAAGGAGGTTCAGGTTTTTGATAAGAAAAGTGATCAGGCCACTTTTACCGGGGTAGATGATGGAGAAACCGAAAAAACCATCAACCTGAAACTGAAAGACGAAGCCAAAAACGGATATTTTGGAAAAATTGCTGCAGGTGGCGGACTGAAGGACAATTACAAAAATGAGGTGATGGCCAATCTGTTTAAAGGCAAAAAAAAGGTTTCAGCTTATGGCCTTATGAGCAATGTGGACCGGGCAGGACTGGATTGGGGAGACAACAGAAATTACGGGGGAAATATGGGTACGAGTACCGAGATGACAGATGATGGGGGCATAATGATGATGAGCCAGGGAGATGAATTTGATTACGGCGGCAACACCCGTAATGAGGGCTTGCCTAGAGCTTTAACGGGAGGCGTAAGCTTTAGCGACAAATGGAAAGAAAATAAAAACAGTTTTACAGGAAGTTACAGATATAGAGATATTACTGCCACCGGAGGAAGTCGTACCACTTCCCAATTTATCCTGCCGGATACCCAGTATTTCAACAACGAACGAACCAATAGTGAAGCAAGCAGGGTACAACATCGGTTTAATGCCAATTATGATTTTCAGATTGACAGCTCTCAATCTATTTTGGTAAAGGTTTCAGGAGCACTTGGAACCAATCAGGCCGAAAATATTTTTGAAAGTGAAGCAATTGAACCCAACGGAAACCAAGTAAACAACAGCAGACGACGAACAACCAACGATGGAAATTCAAGTTCCGTAAACGGATCGGTGCTTTGGCGGAAGAAATTCGAAAAAAGAGGAAGGACACTTTCTGCAAACTTCACTTATGGTTACAATAAATCCAAAGGGGAGGGATTTCTCCAAAACTTTAATACCTTTTTTAAAGCTGGCACTATAAGTGGAAGAGATACAACCGATCAACTAAAAACAGACCTCGCTTTAGACAATAGTTTCTCAACCCGTATTGCTGTTACCGAAGGAATTGGCAAAAAAGGAATTATTGAATGGAATTATCAATACAACCGGCAAACCAATGAAAGCGAAAGACTTTCCTTCGATAAAATAAATAACCAATTTGATCAGTTGAATGAAAGATTCAGCAACCAATTTAATTTTTTAAGTAATACCCATAATACTGGTATTGGGTACAAGTATAGCGAACGCAAATGGAATGCCGGCCTCGGAGGAAACATCGCCATTTCTGATTGGAAACAGGATGACTTGTTACGAGATACAAGCCGTAATATTCAATTCACCAACTTTTTGGGAAGAGGTAATGTATTATATAAAGTGAAACCACAAACGAATCTTAGTTTTAATTACAATGCACGTACACAAAACCCCAACATTAACCAATTGCAACCCATTGAGGATAACCTGAATCCACTTTTCATTTTAGTAGGTAACTCCGATCTGAAACTTTCATTCAATCAAAACTTTTCTTTGAGTTTCAACGAATACAAAGTGCTTTCTTCAAGAAGTATATATGCCAGTATCAATTTTAATACTGTAAGCAATGCCTTCAGTCAAAGCGAAGTGGTGGATAGTGTAGGCCGTAGGATTTCTCAAACCATTAATGTGGATGGTAATTATGGGCTT
>JBBQXO010000119.1:0-14016 GCA_038209595.1 Chitinophagales bacterium | reverse complement strand
GTAAATGAATTGTCTAAACCCAACTATCTATTTTCTCTCGAATTTAAACGTCGGTTTTTTTTCGTACTTATTTTACCCTTTATCTAACTCTAGTTAATCAAAACTAAAGTGCTGTTGTTTCCATACTTTCAAAGATCTTATATCGGGGTGTCAATAAACAACCCGACCTATTTGCCCAACACTAAGATAACTAATCTTAAACTGTTGATTTTCAAAGTTCTATAATGTCAATTTTTATTCTTCAAGCGAACTGCTTACTCCCTTTCGTATCGATATTTCATCGTTTGGGAGTGCAAAGGTAAGCGGTTTGAACATTCAACAATCAAATCAGAAAAATAATTAGAAAGTTTTTAAAATTAAAAAATGTCCGTTGTCGTCTTTATTACAAAACTTCAAAATGAATACCAGTAAAGGTTTGAAGTGATTGTAAGCTTACAATTTGTAAAGAACTAGTCCCGATTTATTTGCGGGGTTGCAAAGATATGAGAGTGTTATCGTTTTACCAAAGCATTTGAAGACTATTTATCATTTTATTTTGTTTAGACCCCCTTCACTGCCTTCTGATATGACATGATACTACCATTTAAGTGAAACAAGACAACCATTTATTTATATATTTAATCAGGGTATCTTATTATTGCAGCGCCAAAGTGAATCACTATTATGTTGTTTCCCGGTTTCCGAGGCTTCTAAATCATCATTACAATGAGCAATCAATTATTAAAAGGAAAAAAGGGCATCATTTTTGGTGCGCTGAATGAACAGTCTATTGCATGGAAAACAGCTTTGAAATGTTTTGAAGAAGGTGCTTCCATCGTGTTGACCAATGCCCCTATTGCTTTGCGCATGGGAGAAATCAATAAACTGGCAGAAGCCTGCGGACAGGCACCGGTAATTGGAGCAGATGTTTCCAATGACGAAGACCTTAAAAACCTCTTCACCCAATCCATAGAGCACTTTGGTGGCCCTATTGATTTTGTATTACACTCTGTAGGAATGAGTATTAATATCCGGAAAGGCAAACACTACACAGACCTGAACCATGAAAACCAGCATAAAACTCTTGATATTTCTGCCATGAGCCTTCACCGGGTTTGCCAGGTAGCTTACCAAATGGATGCCATGGCCGAATGGGGAAGTATAGTAGCCCTAACATATATAGCTGCACAACGGGTTTTTCCTGACTATAATGAAATGGCTGATGCCAAATCACTGCTCGAAAGTATTTCCCGTAGTTTTGGTTACCACTATGGCGTTCACAAAAAAGTTCGGATCAATACCATTTCTCAATCACCTACCCCAACTACCGCAGGAAGCGGTGTTAAAGGATTTGGCGGCTTTATTTCTTTTGCAGAAAAGATGAGTCCTTTGGGCAATGCAACTGCTGAAGATTGTGCTGCATACTGTGTGATGTTGTTTAGTGATTATACCCGTAAAGTAACCATGCAAAATTTGTTCCATGATGGCGGATTCAGCTTCACCGGGGTGACGCAGGCTGTAATAGAACAAATGGAAAAGTAGTATATGTCTTACGACTAAAGGACAGTTTTCAGCTTGAAGTCTTCCTGAATGGAAAATTCGTTTTTGGGCTTATAAAACAGTAAATCGTCCCTTTTTTCATAAAAATGGGCATTTTTTCCCGAAAATAAAGAAATAAACAGGTTGCAACACGGTTGTACCTTACTTTAGCCGCCCCATAGAAATCGGGGTCTTTTTTGTAATTTTTTAACTACAATACAAATGGATATCAAACAAGTCCAGGAGTTGGTGAAAATCATCAACAAAACTAATATTTCAGAAATCAGTATTGAAGAAGAAGGCTTAAAAATAACTATCAAGCAAAAGGAAGATCCGGCACCTCAAATGATAGCCGGTCCTCAACAGCCAACTTATATTACCGCGGCTCCTGCCGGTGCTGCTCCGGTAGTAGCAGCTCCTGCACCCGCTAAAGTAGCAGAAGCAGCGGTAGCACCAACTGACAACCTGATTACCGTTAAAAGTCCGATGATCGGAACATTTTACCGGAGCTCCTCTCCCGACAAACCCGTTTTCGTAAATGTGGGAGATGATATTTCGGTAGGTAAGGTTGTTTGCATTATTGAGGCCATGAAGCTTTTTAATGAAATTGAAAGTGAGGTGAAAGGCAGAATTGTCAAGGTTCTTGTAGAGGACGCTTCTCCTGTAGAATATGATCAGCCCCTGTTTTTGGTAGATCCTTCCTAATGGTTACTGCTTTTTCTTTTAAATAAATGTAAGCCGTTCCCTAATGGATTTCAGTTCAGGTTACTGCTGTTTTTTACACTAAAAGTAAAAGTGTCTCCTTATTATTATACAAATAGCACAAAATGTTTAAAAAGATATTAATAGCTAACCGGGGAGAAATTGCCTTAAGAATAATTCGCACTTGTCGCGAAATGGGTATTCGCACGGTGGCAGTATATTCCACGGCAGATAAGGAAAGTCTTCATGTAAAATTTGCCGATGAGGCGGTATGCATAGGCAAGCCCCAAAGTTCAGATAGCTACCTGAGCATGCCCCGATTGATAGCGGCAGCAGAAATTACCAATGCAGATGCCATTCATCCTGGATACGGATTCCTGGCTGAGAATGCACTTTTTGCAGAGATTTGCGGGCAAAATGGTATCAAGTTTATCGGGCCAACTCCACATCAGATAAGAATGATGGGCGACAAGGTTACCGCTAAAGAAACCATGATAAAAGCCAACGTACCGGTGGTACCGGGAGGCGGAGGATTGCTGGAAAGTGTAGAACATGCTAAAAAGCTTGCTGCCGAAACTGGTTATCCAGTAATGCTGAAAGCAACCGCCGGTGGTGGTGGTAAGGGTATGCGGGTCGTTTATGGAGAAAACGAAATTGAAAAGGCATTCGACTCAGCCAAGGCCGAAGCAGGTGCGTCGTTTAAGAACGATGGCATTTACATGGAAAAATTTGTAGAAGAGCCGCGACATATTGAAATACAGATAGCAGGGGATCAGTTTGGCACCGTTTGTCACATGAGTGAGAGAGACTGTTCCATTCAACGCCGTCACCAAAAACTGGTAGAAGAAAGTCCTTCCCCCTTTATGACCACTGAGCTCCGGATGGCTATGGGGGAAGCCGCCAAGCTAGCTGCTTCCGCCATTAATTATGAAGGCGTAGGTACCGTGGAGTTCCTGGTTGACAAACACCGCAATTTCTATTTTATGGAAATGAATACGCGGATACAGGTAGAACATTGTGTAACCGAAGAGGTGATTAATTTTGATTTGATTAAAGAACAAATTAAAATAGCAGCTGGTATCCCTATCAGCGGTAAGGATTATTTACCACAGGAAATGCATGCTATAGAATGCAGGATCAATGCAGAAGACCCATATAATGATTTTAGACCGAGTCCGGGTAAAATAACCGTTTTGCACCAACCGGGAGGGCATGGTGTCCGGATAGACAGTCATGTATATGCAGGCTATACCATTCCGCCGTATTATGATAGCATGATTGGAAAGCTGATTACTGTAGCAAGAACACGCGATGAAGCCATCAATACTATGTATAGGGCTTTGAGTGAATATGTGATTGAAGGTATCAAAACGACTATTCCTTTTCATTTGCAATTGATGCAAAATGAAAAATTCAGATCAGGTGATTTTAATACCAAGTTCATGGAAAGTTTTAAGATGGTATAAAGGCTGGACTATTAAAATAACAAAGGCTGTTTCCATTGGGAGGCAGCCTTTTTACTTTAGGGCATCTCTAAAAACCCCTGATACTGCCTTATAACCACGTCATGAAATCCTCATTTACAATAGAGAACTAATGCATTTTGTCTCTATTCCAGTGTTATAAAATTGGAATGTCTTTTCTGAGTATTTTTTAGAGGCGCCCTTTGATTTATTCCTCCCGTAACACCTGCATGCGGACTATTCCGCAGTGGCAGCAGCACCATCATTTATTGGTGCCGAATTGGATTGGGCCAATTTCAGCAGGCTCTTCAGGGATTTAGGAGACTTGCTGGCGACAACCAACGATTCTGTTGAGTGGTGAGGTCTCATAAAGCTTTCTTTCCATTGCTGATCAAAAGCAGGGGTACCCATTTGTTTGAGGGGCTTTAAATCCTCATGGCCAAATTGTACATAAATAGCTGTTTCTGTTTTATTAAGGGGGCTCTTTGGATGCTTTACTGAATACTTGTATTCAAAAACTTGTAAATCCGGGTTCTCATTTGCAAGCCTGCGCAAGACGGCCATTTTTTTTGCTGGCATACCTTTTTTTCGGACCTGCACCGGCGTTTCAATCCATTTTACTAAAAACGCTACTTCTTCAATCTCAAGCTTATTGATTTCCTGAAGCGAAATATTTGTAGTGACTTTATTGGCCGGATTATAAATCTGCATGATATTTCCCGCGCCTGACTCATAGGTTGTATAACCAATAAAACGAGTACCATTATTAAGTGTAATTTCAGTACGAAGATTTGAGAAATCTCCACTGTGCTGCATGGATGTTTTGGGTAAAGCACAAGATAGAACAAAAAAAGGAAGGACTATAAATAGTAATCCCCAACTTTTAACTGGTAAAAAAAGAGGCATAAACTGGCATTTAGATTTGAACAAGCAATAGCGCCATTAAAGGCTACTAATGTAAAATAACGCTTATTATTGAAAAAATATACCCTCTTATGTTAAACAATACTTGTTTCTGTCTGCCTGTTTCCAATCACAAAAATGTCAAATAACATTAATGATTTTTATATATAAAAAAATCCCGACTACAATTAGTAGTCGGGACAAACAACCCAGGAAAACAAGCTTTTCTAAGGCAATTATCGAAAGAAATACTGAGGAATTAAAAACTATAAACAGCTGCAACCAAGACATTGGCTGCAGATTTGGTACCTGCCCCGCCCGATTTACTGAAAATATTTTTTGAGGCATTGTCCATTCTAAACTCAGGAATGAGGGTAAAACAGGATCCTACCTTAATTTGAGCAGATAAAGTGGTAGCGAAAATACTTCCTCCATCAGGAATGCCTGCAAACATGAGCCGGGATTTAGCATCACTGAAATACTCATTCCGAAGGGTAAGTCCAAAATTAGTAGCAGGGTCATAATTAATATAGAGCGCTGATCCCCACCAACTTTGCCCCTCACCAAATTTTCCAGCTTCCCTTGCTTTTCCCGTATTTACAGTACCATTATACCCCAGCGAAAACTGCTCACTAAGCTTGGTGGTCATCACCAAATCGATCTGGTTGGATTTGGAAGAATCTAGTCCTTGCCCGCTTACAAAATTGAGGTATGCGGCAAATTTATCACCAGGTGCATAACTATACTGGGCAATAAAAAACTTCCTATTCAATCCTTCGTCCGGTACAAATTTAAAGTCAGTTGGATTGGTAATACCGACCATAAAACCATGGTTGCCCTGTGTAATTTCAGCCTTTATTCCGGTATGGAAAAAGGGTCCGTAACTAAACATATAGCTCATACTATAGTTTCTGTTGGGCATAGGGTCTACCAGTTCGTAACCAACATGGGTAGCCCAGCTGCCTGCTGTAAATTTCAACCAATCGGTTGCGGCATAACTGATATACAACTGCTTAATGGCAGCTAGGGTAGACTCGTCATTATACGAAAAATCCTGTGCTCTTTTGCCAAATCCGATATCAGCTACCATCGAAACATTTTTGAAATTCTGTTCGAGCCTTACAGAAGCCATTCCCAGTTCGAAACTATTTTGGGAGTTGGTAAAACTTGTAAGGTTATTCGCCTTTGTTTTTGCAAAATCATACCGGTAATAAACGTCGAGTGAACCCGTAACATTCAGCCCTTTGGCACAGGGCTCTTCCGGGGTAGTTGTTGTAGAATCCTGAGCATAAAGAGAGGTAAAAGCAGTACATAGTAAGCCTGCCAACAAATATTTTTGTATCATTACTTGCGTTTTTTAGATGAAAAGTGTATGCACTGCTGCTATGAACCTGTTCGAGAGGCTCGTGGATCACAGCAGTGCTTTTTTTTAAAAAGGATAATAAAACTGAAACGAAAAAAAGATTAAAGAACGACCTCTTCTTCTTTCATGATTCCATTTTGAGAAACCAATAGCGTGCCCTGCAAATATTTTTCATCATGCTGAGAGGCATCAAGACCTTCTTCCTCTTCGAGTTCAGTAACCCGCATCGGTAAAATCAGGTTGATAAACTTGAAAATGACAAACGACATACCTATACTAAAGGCAACAACGATTATCATTCCCTTAAACTGTGTAAACAAAAAAGCTGGATTTCCGTAAAACAGACCATCCGCACCGGCACTGTTTACAGCCTTTGAAGCAAAAACGCCAGTCATCAACATGCCTACCATACCACCTACACCATGACAGGGAAATACGTCGAGGGCATCATCGAGCCTTGACTTAGATTTATAATATACAGCAAGGTTTGAAATGATAGCAGCTACCACACCTATAAAGATGCTCTGTGGTACAGCTACAAAGCCAGCAGCCGGAGTAATGGCTACCAAACCTACCACTGCACCGATACAAAAACCGATAACACTTGGCTTTTTTCCACGAACCACATCAAAAAACATCCACGACAAACCTGCCGATGCAGCTGCTACATTAGTTACCAAAAAGGCTGAAGCTGCAAGACCATTGGCTGCTACTGCAGAACCTGCATTGAAACCAAACCATCCAAACCATAGTAAACCTGTTCCTATTAATACATAAGGAATATTAGCAGGAGGAACTTCCGTTTTTTCAATATGTGTTTTCCGACGCTTTAATACAAGCGCACCAACGAGTGCTGCACAACCAGCAGAAATATGTACTACCGTTCCTCCAGCAAAATCAAGAACACCCATTCCTGCTAATAATCCATCAGGATGCCAGGTCATATGAGCTATAGGCGCATACACCAAAAGGCTGAAAAGCGCTGTAAACAGGATATAAGAGGTAAAACGTATCCGCTCGGCTACTGCACCTACTACCAACCCTGGGGTAATTATGGCGAACATGAGCTGAAAAACCGAAAACAAAGAAAGCGGAATTGTGGGGGCAAAAGACCATGGCTCACCAGACATAACATCTTTAAAGAATAAAAATGTGAAAGGATTGCCAATAAACCCACCGATTGACTCTCCAAAGCATAGGCTGAAGCCTACAAATACCCATAGAACGCTTACAATACCTGCCGCAACCACACTCTTCATCATAGTAGAGATAACGTTTTTACGGTGTACCATCCCGCCATAGAAAAAGGCGAGTCCAGGAGTCATCAAAAATACTAGGGCAGTTGCCACTAAAATCCAGGCGATATCTGCTGGATTGTACACGGATTCATCGGCAAAAATTGGCTTTGTGGGCATAAATGCTGCCACTCCGGCAATCACCGCAAGCACAACGAAAGGTGCCGCTTGCTTCAATTGGATTTTTTTCATAGTTGAATTGTTTTAAATGAACGATATTAAACAAGGGAAGAATCCCAAAATCATCGATGGCAGCAAACAAAATCACCAGTAAGTCACAAAAAGACTTTGGTAGGCACTATAAAAATCCATTTTTCAAAAGATCTGATCAGTTTTGCAGAAAATGATCTTTACTTTTATATTTCTCACGGTGTAAATGTATGAATTTGATTGATTTAACAAAATATTTTTTATATAATTAAATTTATCATATATAATATGAATTTATACCTGCAATAATCCTACCGAACTTTGCAGTAAGCTGCGGTAAATTCATGTCATGAACCTGCTCTTACTAAATTATCCGGCTATAAAACGCAAAAAATTGTAGAAATAATAGGCATTAAAAAAGGCCATTTCGTAAACGAAATGGCCTTTTTTAATCAACTTTTACCTGCTTCATCTTAAAAACAGCATCTCCCGGTACTTTGGCAGTGGCCAGAAAGTATCATCTACATGCAATTCAAGCTTGTCTACATGATACCGGATCTGATCAAAAAATCCTTCCTTCACATCATTACAATAAGCTATCGCTTTTTCCCGGATATTTTCAATGGAATTGGCTTTTTTACGAGCCTGTATCATTTTCTCCACAAGATCAGCCATTAGATTTATATGATAGGTTAGCTTCTCCAGAATCTGCAATTGATTGGCGTAGGATTCTGGCTTAAGTCCTAAATCTTTAAGCCCCCGGATATTTTCTATTAAAACATTCTGATACTTTACAGCAGAAGGCAAAATATGACTTGTTACCAGTTCACCCATAATACGACCCTCAATCTGAACGTGCTTGATGTAGTTTTCTAGCATGATCTCATGCCTTGCCTCACTTTCCGCATGTGTAAGAATGTGGAGGGATTCAAACAGATCCAATGCCTTAGGTGCAATAAATGCATCTAGCGCCAAAGGTGTGGTAGGTATATTGGGCAAACCGCGCTTTTCAGCCTCTGCATGCCAGTCTTCGCTATAGCCATCCCCTTCGAAAAGCACTTTCTCAGCACTTACTACATATTCCTTAATCACTTCCATGATGGCTACTTCTTTCTTTTCCCCTTTCTCAATCAGGCCATCCACCTGCGTTTTGAAAGATTCAAGCGTTTTGGCCATAATAGCATTCAATACCGCCATAGGTGTAGCACAATTGGCTGAACTACCTACAGCCCGGAATTCAAACTTATTTCCGGTGAAAGCAAAAGGAGATGTTCTGTTCCGATCAGTATTGTCGAGCAGGAGCTCCGGAATGGTTTTATGAATATCTAATTTCAATAAAATTTCATCCTGTTCGGTAAAGTTGTCTCCTACCCTTTCTTTGATTTCCTGCAATACCTGTGTAAGGAATTTTCCAATAAATATAGAGATGATGGCCGGAGGGGCTTCATTAGCACCAAGTCTGTGGTCATTACCAGCTCCGGCAATCGATCCACGCAACAATTCTGCATAATCATGAACCGCCTTGATTACATTTACAAAAAAGGTGAGGAACATCAGATTGGTCTTTGGCGTTTTGCCAGGAGCCAACAGATTTACACCCGTATCAGTACTCAAACTCCAGTTGTTGTGCTTACCACTACCATTGATTCCGGCAAAAGGCTTTTCGTGGAAAAGAACAGCGAGTTGATGCCTTTTAGCAACCCTTGACATGACATCCATTAAAAGGATATTATGATCCACAGCAATACTTGCTTCTTCAAAAATAGGCGCGCACTCAAACTGAGCAGGTGCTACTTCATTATGTCTTGTCCTTAAAGGAATACCCAATTTGTAGGCTTCTTCCTCAAAATCACGCATAAAGGCATACACTCTTTCAGGAATAGAACCAAAATAATGATCTTCAAGCTGTTGCCCTTTAGCAGAAGAGTGTCCGAAAACAGTACGACCGGTCATCAAAAGATCGGGGCGGGAATTGGCGAGGCCGGCATCAATTACGAAATACTCCTGTTCCCAACCAAGGGTGGCCGTTATCTTGCTGATGTTGCGATCGAAATACTGTGCTACAGAAACAGCAGACTTATTTAAGGCATCGAGCGAACGAAGCAAAGGAGTCTTTGCATCGAGGCTTTCACCGGTATAGCTTACAAAAATGGTTGGGAGACAAAGGGTTTTGCCTCGACCTACTTCAAATATAAAGGCAGGAGAAGAAGGATCCCAGGCAGTGTAACCCCTTGCCTCGAAGGTTGCCCGTAATCCGCCACTTGGAAAAGAAGATGCATCGGGCTCCTGTTGTATGAGCGCATCGCCATCAAACTGCTCAATAGGGGTTCCGTCACCCTTCAAGGTAAAAAAGGAGTCATGCTTTTCGGCAGTAGTGCCGGTAAGTGGTTGAAACCAATGGGTAAAATGGGTAACGCCCCTGCTTTCAGCCCATGCTTTGATACCGCTGGCAATCTGATTGCCCATGGAACGCTCTATTTTTTTACCACTATTGTAACTAGCCATCAGGCTTTTGTAAGCCTCATCACTTAAATAGTGACGGGCCACTTTATGTGTAAAAACATTGGCGCCGAAAATCGCCGTAATCCGGGTTGAACCTTCAACCTGCACATCCACAGGGTTGGCGAACAGGCTATCGAGAGCTTTAAAACGCAATGACTCCATAAGTAGTTGTTGTTTAAGTTTACTAAAAATCAGTAATAAAAAAATTATAAAATGTTGATTATTGGATCAAAAATACATATTGATCCTTAAAAAAAAACCAAGAAGTGGTTATTTTTTTTAAAGTATGGCCTAAATAATGAAAAAAATGCCTAGCTGATATTAAAAAATCACATATAAATTAAAATGTAATTCATATTATAAACCCAGCCAATTTTTCAATCCCGCGACTGGTTTTTTAAATACAATATCTCCGGTAAACCATTCCCAGAAAAACCAGGCTACAAAGGGCATAAATACGCTTCGGTAACGAATAATGGCACCAATATTGGTGATTGTATACCCGATAATTAATAAATTAACTATCGCAAAAATCAAAGCTCCGATGGCTAAAGGGGAAATTTTTGATAAGGATTTGGGACTTCCTTTTATGACTAAAAGAACCAGAAATCCCCAAAAAAGCATGAGCTCTACTGAAAAAATATAATAAATCATTTTACCCCCCTGACCGGGTAAAGGTTTAAAAAAAACATTATTAAGTGCTTCGGGCAAGGCTTTTACAAACCCTATAAAGCTGGGTTCAAGCGTTTTCATGCGTAAACTGGAATTGGCTTCAAGCAATTGAAACTCTTGTCTGCGCTCTACAAGATAATTGGGTAAATCTAAAGAAGGTAGAAGCATACCAACCGTAAAAAACCCGGTAATCGCCACCAATAATGCCACTCCTGCGATTCTCCATTTTTGCTTTTCCCAACGCTTCATGGCCCAGATTAACAACAACATACCCAAAAAGGTAAGGGCAATGAGGTACTTGAAAAAAAACATAGCAAGGAATAGCAAGGATATCCCTAATACATGGAAAATCGAACCCTTTTGATTGGTAACTTTAAAAAGCAAGGGCAAAATGGCAGCAATCAGGCAAAGTTCAATGCCTTCTTTAAGCAAAACGCTGGTAAAGAAAAAGGCTGCAGGGAAGGCAAAAACAAACCCACCAAAAGCCAATCCACCTGTCCATACCCGAAGAAAGGCCCAGCCACGTAAGTACAGATAAGCACAAAGACCGTTGAAAATCAACACATTGGTGTAAAGTTTGCCGCCGCTTAGCAAATCGAGTAAAAAATGGATAAACTTAATTCCATCAAAAACAGTTCGAATAAAATCGGAGCTTGTATTCCCAAGATTGAAATCGTCGATTGAAAAAAGAGCAGCGAGGTATGCAGGAAAGTCAGAGGGGCTAGATAAAAAGGCATAATAAATTTCGAGTCCACCCCCAAAAAGTAAATCGATATCATCCCCCCTGGGAATAAGGTGAACCATCACATAGGTGTAAAAGGTTCCGGTAACCACTTTTGCAACATAAAATAACCCTATAAATTTTACAGTAAACCCATGCTTTTTTATCAGGCTACTCTTTTGCAGCGCAAATCCAATTAATATAAAATAGAGTAAAGGAAGTATATATGTAAGCAAAAAATCTATCATGACCCGGATTACATTTAAGCAACAGAAACCGTAAAATAGCCCTGGCTCTTTTACAAAACAGGTGATTTGAAGTAAATAAAGAACACAAATATCATTTAATCGGCTTAAATCTTTACTTTTCCCGCTTGAAAGATTAATCATTCTAAAAACCAACTAAGAACGATCATGAGTTTGTTTATCAGAAAACCAATGAGCACCCTGATGCAGGAGGCTAATGAAGAGGGCGAACACACCCTTAAAAGAACGCTTGGCCCTTGGTCACTTGTGGCTTTGGGTATTGGTGCCATTATTGGTGCCGGTTTGTTTTCTATTACTGGTTTAGCTGCTGCTAACAATGCCGGCCCGGCCATTACCATTTCCTTTATAGTAGCGGCATTAGGTTGCGCCTTTGCTGGTCTTTGTTATGCTGAATTTGCAAGTATGATACCGGTTGCAGGCAGTGCATACACATACTCCTATGCAACCATGGGAGAATTTATTGCCTGGATTATTGGTTGGGACCTTGTACTGGAATATGCAGTAGGTGCGGCCACAGTAGGTATCAGCTGGAGCAGGTATCTCGTCAAATTTTTGGAGGGCTTTGATGTATATCTGCCGAAAAGTCTCACGGTAGGTCCCTGGGATGGTGGCATCATCAACCTGCCGGCGGTATTTATTATTGTGATGATGAGCTTGCTACTGATTAGAGGTACCAAAGAAAGTGCTTCGGTAAATGCTGTGATTGTTTCTTTGAAAGTAACGGTCGTATTAATATTTATTATTTTAGGATGGCAGTATATCAGCAACGACAACCTGAACCCCTATATTCCAGAAAATACTGGTGAGTTTGGAGAATTTGGTTTTAGTGGCATTATCCGGGCTGCAGCCATTGTGTTTTTTGCTTACATAGGATTTGACGCTGTGAGCACCGCAGCGCAGGAGGCAAAAAATCCAAGCCGCGATATGCCGATTGGTATATTGGGGTCATTGATAATTTGTACCATACTATATATATTGTTTGCCCACGTAATGACAGGCGTAGCAAATTATACCACATTTGCCGGACAGGATGGCATTGCCCCGGTAGCTCTTGCCATTGAACATATGGGAAGTACCGACGCTTCCGGAAATCTGGTACCAGATTACCCCTGGCTGAACCGTGCCATTGTGGTGGCTATCCTTGCGGGTTATGCCTCCGTAATCCTGGTAATGCTAATGGGACAGACCCGCGTTTTCTTTAGCATGAGTAAAGATGGTTTGATTCCCAAAATATTTTCTTCTATCAATCCTAAGTTTCAGACACCTGCCAAAAGCAACCTGCTTTTCATGGTATTTGTAAGCCTTTTCGCGGCCTTTGTACCTGCACGGGTAGTAGGCGAAATGACGAGTATTGGTACTTTATTTGCCTTTATACTGGTGTGTATAGGTATCTGGGTAATGCGTGTAAAAATGCCTGAATTGCCAAGGGCCTTCAAAACACCGCTCGTTCCATTAGTACCAATTCTGGGCATTTTTACCTGTTTGTTCATGATGGTGTTTCTTCCTGCGGATACCTGGATCCGTTTAATTGTATGGATGCTTCTTGGTATGGATATTTACCTGGTTTACGGTGCTAAGAATAGTGTTTTGGGTAATGGTACCTCCAACAGAAAAGGACTACGAACGGCAAGAATTGTAAGTATTGCGCTTTGCTTTTTATTGATGATTGCAGGAGTACTGCATCAGATGACCGTAGGCTGGGATGATGACCGGACTTTATTTTATATTTCTCTGATTATTGCAGTTATTCATTTGGTTCTGTTTTTAAATAATATGCGGAAGGCGCCTCCTGAGGCCTGATCATTATTTTAATAAATCTAAAGGGCATCTCTAAAGCCGGTGATTCTTTTTAAAAAGAACCACCGGCTTTTTTTATCTGACATTGGCATAAAAGGTGATTTGAAACAAGCCCTGTTTTTGAATTCATCCACCTTACCTTTGTCCCCCGGAAACAAGGATTATCCCGGGGAAATGGAAGGTTGCTAAAAACTATCAGGAAAAATTTGAAAGCTATTTCAGTCAATCTGAAAAATTGAAAAATTATGGGTCGCATATTTGAAGTTCGTAAATCCTCCATGTTTGCCCGGTGGGACAAAATGGCAAAAAACTTTACCCGTATTGGTAAAGAAATCATCATTGCTGTAAAAGCTGGCGGCTCCGATCCCAATGGCAACGCTGCCTTACGCCGCTGTTTTCAAAATGCCCGCAGTGTTGGTATGCCCAAAGACCGGGTAGAAGCCGCCATAAAACGTGCGAATGGCAAAGAATTAATTAATTACGACGAAATTTTATATGAAGGTTACGCCCCGCACGGCGTAGCTATTTTAGTAGAAACCGCAACCGACAATCATGTGCGTACTGTGGCCAATGTAAAATCCATTTTTAATAAAGGCGATGGAGCCCTTGGCAATAGTGGTAGTGTGGCTTTTCAGTTTAAAAAAATGGGTGTGTTCAAACTAAA
>JBBQXO010000118.1:0-14220 GCA_038209595.1 Chitinophagales bacterium | reverse complement strand
TTTAGGACTGTTAATCATTTTTCCCGCAGTAGTACTGGCGGTAATCCTCGGGCAACCTCTTGGAGGAAGATTGGTGATTCATCTGAGCCGTGCCTGGAGCGATGCCTGGATTTTGTTGATTGGAATCAGACACAAAAATATTATTGAGGCACCCATTGTGCGTAATAGCCACTACGTATTTGTAGCCAATCATATTTCTTATATGGATATACCCCTGCTGTTTCAGGTAATCCGAAAAAATGACTTCCGGGTATTGGGAAAAGTGGAAATGAGTAAAATACCCCTATTCGGGTTGCTCTACCGGCTGGCTGTGGTTTTGATTGACCGTACAAGCACCAAAAGCCGATCGAAAAGTATTGAAAAATTAAGGGTTGTACTCGAACAAAATATTTCGATTTTTATATTTCCAGAAGGGACCTTTAACGAAACCAAAACCCCCCTGAAAAGTTTTTACGACGGCGCTTTCCGGATTGCCATTGAAACACAGACTCCCATTAAACCCATTGTATACCTCGATTCGGTTCGCCGGATGCACTATAAGACGGTATTCAGCATTACCCCCGGTCGCTCCCGGGCCGTTCATCTGGCAGAGATTCCTGTAAAAGGATTGACCCTTAGCGATGTAGGTACATTAAAAAATACGACCTTCGAAGCAATGGAGGCATGTACTAAACGCTACGGGGGATTTTATTCATGAATGAAAAAGAGCCTGCAACTTTATTTCAGGATTCGGGTTGGTTTGCGGAAGTAATTGTACCGCTCTACCTGCCTAAAACGCTTACCTGGAGCATTCCCACAGAATGGGTGGCTCAGATAAAATTAGGGAGCCGGGTGGAGGTACAGGTAGGTGCCAAAAGACGCTACGCCGGTATTGTTAAACATCTGCACCAACAAACGCCCGAATTATTTAAACCAAAACCCATCCTGAATCTGCTGGATGAGGAAGTGGTGGTAAAGGAGCAACAACTTTTATTATGGAACTGGATTGCCCGCTATTATATGTGCAGCGAAGGCGAGGTAATGCTGGCAGCCCTGCCTACCCACCTAAAGCTTTCAAGTGAAACCATTTTGCAATACAACGATGGCCATGGATATGAAATCACCGAGCTCGGCGACCGGGAATACCTGGTAGCAGAAGCGCTTGAAATAAAACAGGAACTGCGACTGAACGAGGTACAGAAGATACTGGATACCGTACATGTGATGCCGGTGATAAAAAAACTAATTGACAAAGGCATTTGTACGGCATGGGAAGCAATGAATGAAAAATACAAGGAGAAAACCGAAATATATGTAACCCTTGCCCCCAAATATCAGGAAGAATCCGCACTGGAACAACTGGTAAACGAATGGTCTAAAGCTCCGAAGCAATTGGATCTTTTACTGGCCTTTCTGCATTTTTCTCGTACCGAAGGCGAAGTAACCAAGCCGGTATTGCTAAAAAAAGCAACAGCCTCGCCTGCCATATTGGAAGGGCTGGTAAAAAAAGAAGTGCTATTGCTGGAAAAGCGCAACGTAGACCGGTTGCCGATGATGCCTAAACAACTGGAAATTTCATTTGAATTAAATATTGCACAACGGCTGGCACTTGACGCGGTACGTTCCTGTTTTGAAACTAAATTAGTTTGTCTGCTGCACGGGGTAACCGGCAGTGGTAAAACCATGGTGTACCTGCACCTGATTGAAGCCGAAATCCGCAAAGGCAATCAGGTGTTGTTTATGCTACCTGAAATTGCGCTTACCGCACAGATCATCCGCAAACTCCGTCTACACTTCGGGGGTTACGTAGCTGTGTACCATAGCAAGTTTAATCCCAATGAAAAAGTAGAACTCTGGAATAAGGTAAAAAGTGGGGAAGTACAGGTTATCCTTGGTTCGAGATCTGCTTTGTTCCTGCCTTTCCGGGCGCTTAAACTGGTGATTGTAGATGAGGAACATGACCCTTCTTACAAACAGGCCGAGCCGCCCCCCCGCTACCATGCACGGGATGCAGCTATTTATTATGCACAGCTTTGCGATGCCAAAGTATTGCTGGGAAGCGCCACCCCTTCACTGGAAAGTTATTACAATACCCAAACGGATAAATATGGGTTGGTAGAAATAAACGAACGCTTTGGTGAACTGGATATGCCCGCCATCCAATGGATTGATATGAAAGCCATTCCTCCCAAGGAAAGAAAAGGCATGATCATCTCTCCTACCCTGCTGCAGGCCATGCAACAAACCTTGAAAGCCGGTAAACAGATCATTGTTTTTCAGAACCGCAGAGGTTATACGCCCTATCAGGTTTGTTCTTCCTGCGGCTGGATTCCCAAGTGCCATCAATGCGATGTTTCGCTTACTTTCCATAAGCATCACAACAAACTGATGTGCCATTATTGCGGCACTTCGTACCCGGTAGTAAAAACCTGTGTTCATTGTGGTCACCATGATTTTCAGCAGCGTAATTTTGGTACCGAACAATTGCAGGAAATACTGGAAGAATTGCTGCCAGATGCTACCGTAGGGCGTATGGATACCGATAGTGTAAAAGGCAAGCATTCGCACGATACGCTGATTCAACAATTTGAGCAGCAAAAAATACAAGTGCTTGCTGGCACCCAAATGGTGGTAAAAGGGTTAGACTTTGACCATGTAGGATTAGTAGGCATTCCCGATGCCGATGGCATTTTACACTTTGCTGATTTCCGGGTAAATGAAAGAGCATTTCAACTGATTGAACAGGTAAGTGGGAGAGCAGGTCGCAAAGGGGAAGTGGGTAAAGTATTGGTGCAATTACAGGATACGGCACACCCATTGCTACCCTTATTGCAATCCCACGATTACAAAGGTTTTTATGCTCAGGAAATAGAAAGCCGCAAAACTTTTTTTTACCCTCCCTTCAGTAGATTGATTAAGCTGCAAGCCAAACACAAGGACCGGAGTACCTGTGAAAATGCTATGAATTTTTTAGCTGGTTTTCTGGCTCAAAAATATGCGGATAATCTAGTGGGACCTTCGGAACCCTCTGTAAGCCGGGTACGGAATATGTACCTGCGCGAATGCATGCTGAAAGTGCCACCCCACCATAAATTTTTACAGGAATGCAAACATCATATTCGCACTGGTATTGTTGAAATGCAATTGCAGGCCGAATTTAAAAGGGTCTGGATTACTATTGATGTAGATGCACTTTAATAAGGTTTTTACGCTATGGAAATACAACATAATTATTCATTGCAGCCCCTGCATACTTTTGGTCTGAAAGTGATGGCGAAAGTCTATGGTTCTTTTAATGCTCCTGAATCGTTAGAGGCTTTGCTGCGAAATATTCCTGCAACGGATGAAAAAATGATCCTTGGCGGCGGCAGTAATTTGCTTTTTACAAAAGATTATAATGGCTGGATTTTACACAACAAAGTACCCGGTATTAAAAAAATAAGGGAAGATGATGATGATGTTTATGTAGAAGCCGGAGCTGGTGAAAACTGGCATGAGCTGGTGCAATATTGCATTCAGCAGGGCTGGGCAGGGCTGGAAAATCTCTCGCTGATACCGGGCTGTGTGGGTGCTTCCCCCATGCAAAACATTGGAGCTTATGGTGTAGAACTGAAAGACGTTTTTCACAGCCTTGAAGCCTATCATATTGCTTCTGGAAAGTTGGATCATTTTGATGCTGCTGCATGCAGGTTTAGCTACCGGGAAAGTATTTTCAAACAAGAACTAAAGGGACAATATGTTATATGCCGCGTTACTTTTCGTTTGCAAAAAAAGCCCGTTTTCCATACCGGCTATGGGTCCATACAAGAAGAGCTTGAAAAAATGGGTGTGACCACGATTTCCATAGCAGCCATTAGTGATGCAGTCATAAGTATCCGGCGCTCAAAGCTACCCGACCCAAAAGAAATAGGTAATGCAGGTAGCTTTTTTAAAAACCCTGAAATTGAAACCTCGCGATTTGAAGACCTCAAATCCCTATACGCGCAATTGCCAGGCTATGCCACCATTGCAGGCAAAACCAAAGTACCGGCAGGCTGGCTGATTGAACAATGTGGATGGAAGGGCTACCGAAAAAAAGACGCCGGAGTACATGTAAAACAAGCCCTTGTACTGGTAAATTACGGAGAAGCTACCGGCAAAGAAATTTTTACATTGAGTACAGAAATCATGGAATCAGTTCAGGAAAAATATGGTATAGATCTTGAAAGGGAAGTAAATATTGTATAAGCCACTGGATCTTATTTCCTCTTTGACCCTTGAAATCTCAAATGCTTACCTGAGGATAGGGTGCGCTATTGACACGTGACCGACCCTTAAAAGATTTCCTTTTTACAGGGATTCAATAATCATTTACGTTTCCCCAACCTTGTTGCAATAACACTCACAAATATCAATTGAATGGCATGAAAAAGCATCAGGGGCAAAAGCATCAGGCCCACCGTTGAAGTAGTACCAAAAATTATTTTAGAGAAAACAGTACCATGAACCAAAGACTTTTTAGTGCCACAAAACTGAGCTGCAATCTGATCTTCAATGGAAAAATTTAATCTGCGGGACATAAAACCAGTGAAAAAATATACAAAGAAAAAAAGCACCAACACAATAGTAAAAAGAAGAAACAATTCACTAACCCCAACAGTTCCGAATATTTTATCCTCAAAGGATTCTGAGAAACTTTTATAGATGATAAAAAGAATAACCGATTTATCAAATTGGGTTAATTGTTTTCCATAACGGAGCGCCCATTTACCAAAATACCGATGCAGCGATAAACCTAAAATAACAGGCACAACAATTTCGAAAGTCAGTTTGAGATAAATCTGTGAAAAGTTGAAATCAGCAGAAGTTTTTTGCAAAAACAAACCCATCCACAACGGGGTGATAAGGATGCCGAGAATTCCCGATATACTCGCATTAAAAATGGCAGCCGTTACATTGCCTTTTGCCATGGCCGTCATTACTACCGAGGAAGATACCGTAGAAGGCAGGGCGGCCAAAAACAAACAGGCCAGCCATAACAATTCCTGTTTTTCATTTTGAAGAAACGGATAAAAAGGCAATACTAATAGGGGAAACAATATAAATGTGGTACTCTGCACCAGCAGGTGCAATCGCCAGTTTCGCAATCCATTTTTTAATTGTTCGGGGCTAAGCTTGAGTCCATAAAAAAAGAATATCAACGATATCCCAATAGAGGCAGTACTATTTACAGGTAACGGGCTGCTTTTCGAACCCCATTGCGGGAAAAAATAAGCCAAAAGGATGACCGCCACAATTAAAAGGATGAAACGGTCCACTTTGATTTTCATACCGGGAAATGTCTTAGAAGTTGCAAAATAAAGGACTTATGGCAAAGATGACCCACACATCTTCAACTTACCCTATGGAACCCATACTTCCCTGCATTTTGAACATCTACTATGTAAAGGGGATTTGACTAAAACAGACTGATCCAAAGAGATCAAGTGAGTCTTTCAGGTAGCAGCTTCAAACCCCAAAAAATTGCAAGGGATTTTCCTTAAAAAAAGAATATTGCTTTTTGATTGTAAAAAAAATTGCTATCTTAAGTTTTTAATCAAAAAAACCAGAAAGTATGAAATTAGGAGCTTTTTCTATCAGCCTGAATGTAAAAGATATTCAGGCTTCAAAACATTTTTATGAGAACCTCGGATTCATCCCGTTTGGTGGTGATATAGATCAAAACTGGCTGATCATGAAAAATGGGAACGCGCTTATCGGGCTTTTCCAGGGTATGTTTCCAGGCAATCTTTTGACTTTCAATCCCGGCTGGGACGAAAACGCAACGCTACTCGATACCTTTGACGATATCAGGTTAATACAGCATCAGGTTATGCAAGCTGGTATTGCTGAAGAATCCCAAGCCGATGAATCGGGTACCACGCCGGCGCATTTCATGTTGCAAGATCCCGATGGCAATCAAATTTTGATTGATCAGCATGTTGCTAAACCACTATAAAAAGGATCAGTACCAAAATTTGCTTTGCACATGTGGTATAGTCTGATTCTATTATTTTTGAGCAAAAATAATAGAATGGCAATAGCTGAACTCAACAGACAAGAAAAAAACGGGTTGGACCCAAAGCTTTCAAAAAAGTTGGAAAACTTTGAAAAATTGCTGAAGGAAATAACAAAACAATACATCCCTCCAGAAACGGAAGTATTCATCAATGCCAAAGTCACTGCGTTAAATAACTTTCCAGGGAACCCAAGGCAGGTAAGCCGGGAATTGTTCAAAACCCAATCAGCCATTTTACAGCAACTTGAAAAAGACTGTAAACTAGTACCCAAAAATTATTACAGAAATCAATGGATGGTTTTAGGTATGACAGCATTTGGGCTTCCCTTGGGTGTTATAATTGGTTTAATGATTGACAATATTGGATTATTGGCTGTAGGACTCCCCATTGGAATGGGTATGGGACTTGCCTTAGGAACCGCTATGGACAAAAAAGCCTTTGCAAAAGGTCTTCAGCTTGATGTGTCACTCGGAGATATTTAACAAAATAAAGGGCGATTTCCCATTCAGAATCCCGCCCTTTATTTTATTCATTAATCTTAATTATGAAGCAGGCCAAAGGGCTTCGGGATACTCTCCATCTGCCACCAACTTTCTGATGCTAGCCTGCACCACCGGAGCATCTTCCTTATAAGTTACCCCAAACCACTGCGCCTCAGTAGAAACTACTTTGATAGCGCATCCAGGCTCCTTTATAAAATTATCTCCTACAATAGGGATAAAAAACTCCGACTTGGGAAGCATTCCCTTTTCCGCGATAAAATTATGGAAGAGCTTCTCTGAATATTCAAATACCGCTGGCGAGAAACACCAGAAATTCATACTTACCGGGCTGTTGGCAGCTACTTCATGCTCACCCTCTTCATCCTGATAAACCACTTTTTCGCCACTCCACCCTATCTGCGTTCTTTCATTGATGCTGATGAGGTTATCGTTTTCGTCTGTTTCGCAAACACCCCGGCTAACGGTACCATTTTTACTCAAAGTATTGCTCAGGGTATAGCCAATAATTGACCAGGTTTCATCATTACAGCCTTCCTTACAGAACTGAAAGGCTTTCTCAAAACCATCTGTTCCATAAAAATCATCGGCGTTGATCACCACAAAATTTTCTTTTACAAGGTCCCTGGAACAAAGTACAGCATGAGCTGTACCCCAGGGCTTACTCCGATCGGCGGGTACCTCAAATCCTTCAGGCAGGTAATCTTCCAGAGCCTGAAAAGCATAAGCGGTTTCAATTTTACCTGCAAGCTTAGGTTCCATGATTGCTTTAAAAGCCTCTGCAAATTCTTCCCGAACAATGAAAACCACTTTGCCAAATCCGGCCTTTATGGCATCATAAATGGAGTAGTCCATTATGGTTTCCCCATTGGGGCCAAATCCTGCTACCTGTTTCATACTTCCATAACGGCTAGCCATGCCTGCCGCCAAAATAACCAAGGTTGGTTGTTCCATGCTTTAAGTTTTATTTTTACCAATTATACTCACGAAGATAACAACCTTGTCAGGAACGGTGAACCTTATGGTAGATTTTTGTAAAGATTGGATAGATATGCTGCAGGTTCCCGAATGGGAAGAGCGTGAAATATCTTTGTCCATACTACGTCTTGACAGGTTTCATCCTTTTATTTCAGGTAACAAATGGCTTAAGTTGAGCCTTTGGATGGAAAAATTTCACAAAAGATCCTATCGGGGAATTCTTACCAAAGGCGGAACCTGGAGCAATCATCTTCATGCCTGTGGATATGCCTGTTATAAAAAAAATATTCCTATGCGGGCCATTATAAAAGGAAGTCCATTACAGGAAACCGCTACCATAAAAGATCTGAAAACCTGGAATACTGCGCTGGAATTTGTGAACCGGACAGCATTCTACAACGAAACACAGTGGGAATTGATGGCAGAAAAGCAAGGTTACCTGTACATCCCGATGGGTGGCGACGGCCCCGAAGGAGCAGCCGGTGTAGAAAAATGGTTTAATGAAGCCAAACTCCCATGCTATGATTTTACTTTTTGTGCCGCAGGAACCGGAACCACCGCCACAGGGATTGCAAAAAGTACCCTGATAACCAAAAATCTTGTAGTTATAGAACCTGGTACAGGCGATGAAAGCCTAACCCAACGATTTATAGACCTAAATCAAACCTATCCACAGAAAAACATTAACCTGATTCATTTCCCGGGGAAATTCGGAAAAATAACGCCAGCCATACGGGAATGTATAAACAAGTGGCAACAACAATACGAGGTGCCGCTAGATTTTGTTTATACAGCTCCATTGGCACTTGCTATGGAGCAAATGATTAATTCGGACCAAATTCCAAACGGCAGTAAAATACTTTTTGTACATACCGGTGGGCTACAGGGGAACCGATCTATTACTTTAAACCAATAATCTATATGCTGCTGACAGAAAACTTGCGGATGGTTTAACATCCTCTGTAGACGTAGGTTGGTTGAGAAAACTATATTTGCAACCTATGGATTTACGGTTTCTGGTTCGCGGCTTATTATTCATGTTCTTTTCTATGGCTGTTATTTCTGCAGCAAAGGCTCAGGATACATTGCCCAATTTTACTGTTGAGACACCGGGAAACGGGCGAGTTGTAGTAAGCTGGGCTAACCCCTACCCCAACCTGATACAACTTGCTGTACAACGCTCTTATGACAGCCTGAAAAAATTTACTACTGTATTTTCCTCAACCTCCCCAGAATTACCCACCAATGGTTTCAGCGATCAGGTCCCAGTAGGACCAAGGGTTTACTACCGCATTTTTTATGTAATGGAAGGGGGAGCATACTTTTTTACCCTAAGCAAACAACCCTCCAAATCTCAAATGCTCATACTAACTCCTTCGGACAACCGCCGGGAAAGACTGGATGAAGATTTACAGGAAATTACGGAAGCCAAAAACAAAAAAGAATTAGCGGAAAAAATTCAAGAACCGGAAAGACCCATTTATTTTCGTATTGAGGACAGCTTGAAATACAAGACCGTACTTTTAAAAGATTTCAGAAGTTTTCGCGATAGTATCATGAGCCAAACAAAAGATACCCTCGTTCAAACCGGGGATGATACTTTGATGATACGCCTGTACAATCCGCCATTCAATCAAAAAACAAGTGAATTTATTTTTACAAATAAGGATGGATACATTGTAATTAAACTGAATGATGCGCTTCAAAAAAAATATGAAGTAAGCTTTATGAAGGAGGATGAAACCCCGGTACTCATATTAAAATCGGTGAAAGACCCTTATGTGATCCTTGACAAAACAAATTTTTACAAAGCAGGCTGGTACAAATTTGCCATTCGCGAAAACGGTCGTATTATCGAAAAAGGTAAAGTTTATCTTGCCAGTGATTTTTGAGCGAGGAAACCAAAAACAGGTTCCAGATCCGCTTCAAAAACAACTGCGAACTCCTTTAGTAAAAGTTGTTGTACCATACTAAAATCTACAGGTACTCCTAATTCCTTTTCAATAGAGGTAACGGCCTTGTCCTGAATGCCACAGGGTATAATTTGCCCAAAATAGGCAAGGTCGGTATTGACATTGAGTGCCCATCCGTGCATGGTTACCCAACGACTGCAACGCACTCCCATGGCGCAAATTTTTCTTTCGCGACCCGGAATATCCGCATCAAGCCACACCCCGGTTTCCCCGTTAGAACGTCCACCTTTCAATCCTAAATGAGCGATGGTACGGATGATGACTTCCTCCAGCGAACGCAGATATCGACCAATATCGGTATAAAACTTTTCCAGGTCGAGGATGGGATAGCCTACCAACTGACCGGGCCCATGAAAAGTAATATCACCACCACGATTGATTTTAAAGTATTCAATTTTTAGGGCAGTCATCTCAGCCTCACTGATCAGGATATTTGCCACATGACCGCTTTTACCAAGCGTAAAAACCGGGTAATGCTGAAGCAATAAAAGCCTGTGAAGGGTGGGTCTTTCCTTAGCAGGCGTTTCGTAGTTGGCTGATTTAAGTGCTACTGTTTCCTTCAAAAGGCTTTCCTGATAATCCCACACCGGCTGATAGCGCTGCAATCCCAGATCTTCATATTGTATTTTCTGATTACCCATATTCTCTTACAAAGGTAGCTTTATACAAAGGTTTATAAAAAAACAAGCGTCTTATTCGCTATTGATTCCGAATATTGTAGCTACTGTTTAATAAAAAACCAAAATGTCTATGCGTTGCATTATTGCTTTGTTATTTGTATTGCTTACCAGTACGGGGTTTTCTCAAAAAACACCAGTACCTAATTTCGGCCAGGCAGCAAAATTTTCGCCAAAAAGGCTGGATAAAATGATTTTTTCCACTTCCGTAGACCCGCATTGGCTAAAAAATGGAAATCGTTTTTGGTACACATACCAAACCACCAACGGGAAGAAATGGCATCTTGTTGATGCTATAAAAGGCACAAAACGGGAAATGTTTAACACCGATAAAATGGCTGCGGACATTACCCTGATTGTAAAGGATCCCTTTGACGGTCAAAATCTCGATATTGATAGCCTGAAGTTTATAAAAAATGAAACGGCCCTCGAGTTTGCTGTAAAAAGTACCATTGATGAAGAAATAAAGGATACCACCAAAAAATCTGGCGAGGTAAAGAAGCAAAAAAAGATGTTTTATTTTGAGTACGACCTGCAAACAGGCGTACTAAAAGAACTTAAAAATGAAACCCGGCCGCTTCGCCGTCAATCATGGGCCAATATTTCTCCCGATCAAAAGTGGGTACTGTTTTCCCGAAAAGATAATTTGTATTGGATGGATAGCTCCAACTACCGGAAAGCGCAAATAAAAGAGGATGACAGTACCATTGTAGAACATCAGATCACCTTTGATGGGGTAGATGATTTTTCTTATGGCTCAGGACGCGGCGGGAGCAATGTAGACGAAGAAAAAAACAAAGACAAACGTAAAAGCGCATTTACTTACTGGTCGCCCGACAGCAAACATTTTGTGCTGAGCCGAACCGATAGCCGTAAAGTAAAAGACCTTTGGGTAATAAACAATATAGCGCTTCCAAGACCAACGCTGGAAACTTATAAGTATCAGATGCCAGGCGAAAAAGAAGCTCCTATCCGCTATGTATATCTTTTCAACATATTGGATACGTCTCGCCAAATGCTGAATGTTTCTGGTTATAAAGATCAGGAACTAGCCATTTGGAGTGCTCCGGCCAAGCAAAGCGACCGCGATAATGATTTTCGTGCTTTGGTATGGCATGGCGATTATGATCAGTTTTTTATGAGCCGCACAAGCCGCGACCTGAAACATATTGATATCTGCCGGGTGGATGTAAAATCAGGTGCAGTAAAAACCATTATAAGGGAAGATCTGAATACTTATGTAGAAGTACGCCGTCCAGGATTGATCAATAATGGTAAAGAAATTATTGAATGGAGCGAACGCGACGGATGGGGCCATTTTTACCTCTTTGATGGAGAAGGTAACCTGAAAAACCGCATCACTTCTGGTCCATGGCATGCGGAGGACATAGAACATATTGATGAAAAAAATCGCATACTTTATTTTACCGGCAACGGACTTGAAAAAGGAGAAGACCCATATTACCTGCACCTCTACCGGGTAAATTTTGATGGCAGTAATCTAAAGCTGCTGAATGCCGGAGATTTCGACCATTCTGTAAGCATGAGCGATGATGGCAAATATTTTGTCAATAATTCATCGCGGGTAAACACGGTTCCTGAATCAGTACTGATGGATGTGAACAATCAAAAGTCATTGATGAAGCTGGAAACAGCCGATCTCGCCAACCTGATGGCTGCCGGTTATAAATTTCCGGAACCTTTTGTAGTAAAAGCGGCTGATGGCATGACAGATTTGTACGGAACCATGTACAAGCCCTTTGACTTTGACAGCACCAAAAAATATCCCATTATTCAATATGTATATCCCGGGCCTCAAACGGAGGCCGTGAACAAAGCCTTTGGCCGTGGCATGGACCGGATTGACCGGCTGGCACAAATTGGATTTGTAGTAGTAACCGTTGGTAACCGCGGTGGACATCCATCTCGTAGTAAATGGTACCATAACTATGGATATGGCAACCTGCGCGACTACGGACTGGCTGACAAAAAGGCGGCTGCGGAGCAATTAGCAAATCGCTTTCCATTTATTGATATTGACAAAGTGGGTATTCATGGCCACAGCGGCGGTGGCTTTATGAGTACCGCGGCGATGCTGGTATATCCCGACTTTTTTAAGGTAGCAGTATCCTCTGCAGGTAACCACGAAAACAATATATACAACCGCTGGTGGAGCGAAAAACACCATGGCGTAAAAGAAGAAATAAGCAGTAAAGGCGATACCACTTACCAATATGCTATAGAAAAAAACACCGAACTTGCAGCCAATCTGAAAGGTCACTTACTGATTGCTACAGGTGATATGGACAACAATGTACACCCGGCCAATACCATTCGTATGGCCAATGCACTGATAAAAGCCAACAAACGTTTTGAATTTGTGATTATGCCCGGGCAGCGCCACAGCTTTGGCGATATGAACGAATATTTTTTCTGGAAAATGGCAGATTTCTACAGCACGCACCTGTTGGGTAATCAGAACCTTCCCGTTGATATAAAGGAAATAAACACCGAAGGCGAACAAACTGGCAACAAACGGGGAAGATAGTGGGAGTTAGGATTATCCTTTTGGTTGGTGCATCTTATACCTGATAGAAAGGAAATTAAACAAAAGATGAAACAAATACCACTTTAAAAGACGAATAAAAAAACATAGGAAATCACCAACCAATAGGATAAAAAAACGCAGCTACTGAGCCTTTCGCCAGTATGCTGCGTTTTTATTTTTTATAATGAGCGTTCTTTTTATTCCTACTTAGCACGGATAATTTCCAGGTTCATTTATTTATGATGTGCAAAGTTTAAGGCTTATTTCTGGATTTTTTCATAGCTTGTAGATATGCCTTTTATGAGAGAGGAACTGAACCCCTGATGCTCCATTTCGTTGAGTCCGGCAATGGTGCAACCCCTTGGTGTGGTAACCTTATCAATTTCCGCTTCGGGATGACTGCCGGTTTGCAGCAATAATTCGGCTGCACCCAAAACCGTTTGGGCTGCAATCAACGAAGCCGTTTTGGCATCAAAACCAATTTCAATACCTCCTTGGATATTAGCGCGGATGTATCGCATGGCAAAGGCCGTACCACAGGCACCTAATACGGTGGCTGCATCCATTAGTTTTTCATCAATAATGGTGGTGCGACCAAGTTGATCAAAAATGGATTTCACCTGCTCTATCTGATTGGGGGTTGCCTGTTCAAAAGCGAGGCAGGTCATGCTTTGCCGGATAGCGATGGCGGTATTAGGCATGGCTCGAACAACCGTAAAATCATTTCCGACTATTTGGGTGATTTGGCTAATCCAGGCACCTGTAACTACACTAACTAAAATATGCTGCGCCCCATCAAGGGATGACCTAAGATCCAGCAATATTTCCTGATAGTTATAAGGCTTCACTGCCAAAATCACCACCTTGGCACCTTTAACAGCCTCATGATTGTCGCTCATAATACGTACTCCCCTTGCAGCAAGAAACTGAAGCGGTTTGGTATTTCTACGGGTTACTGTCAATTGTTCAGCCTCACAATAACCGGATGCTATCAGGCCTTCGGCAATAGCTGAACCAAGATTGCCACCCCCGATTATGGTTATGTTCATATTTAAAATTTATAATGTAAATCAATAGCAGCCAATCCTCAAAAGGATATGGTAATGATGTAAAGGTAATTGGATAACAAGAGATAGCGTAACGGGATATCAAAACCTGTAAATGTCCGAATGCTTTAGCGATGAGCAGGCAAAAGGCTAAGGGTTATTTTAACCAATCGTTTTAATTTGTAGCAAAAAACTACATGAACCATCCTACCAGATAATTTTGATTCAAAAAATAATAGGTAAATAACTTTTTGTCAGAGAATACGCAAATCATTCAAATAATGCCTCACATAATCATCCACGCCTTCTTCCAATGAAGTAAAAGGCGCCGTATAACCAGCAGATCTTAGTTTATCCATATTGGCTTCAGTAAAATATTGATACTTATCCCGGATGTCTTCGGGCATATCAATAAAGTGAATATTGGGCTCGAGATCCATTCCGCGAAAGGTTGCGGCCGCCAGATCATAAAAACTCCTTG
>JBBQXO010000117.1:0-14425 GCA_038209595.1 Chitinophagales bacterium | reverse complement strand
TGGGCAAAAAATTTGGCCATGCTGTCTGCTATAGTAACAGGGAAGGGCAAAATTGCATGAGAATTTAACGCCAAAGGATCTGCTACAGAATTATCAAACCAGTAGGTTGCTACCTGGCCGGGGTAATTTATTTGGGTTAATTTATTTTTTATAAATAAGGAGCCATTTAAAATTGGCCATTCGTTATTTGGTCCCGGACTTAACAAATCATTGTAAAAACTAAAGGGTCTGTTTCGAAAAAAATCCACTACTCTGTCTGCTGGCTGATGGTATAAAAAAACTGCTGGGAAATTAGTGGCGTTTATCAAAAGGTTGGTATCTGTAATAGCACCGGCCATGGCGCCCACGCCCAAAATTTCATCTGTAGCCCCTACATTAATTGCTCCGCCGATGGGGCCCAGGTCTGGCCGCTCGTAAGCCGCCGCATTTTCAAAATCATCCCCGGCACGGTTGAGCGCAGTGTAAGCCGCATTGTCTCTGCCCTGTGGGCCATTGGGTTGAAAAAACAAGCACTCAGCAGGATTAAAAGGATTTGCAATTTCACACCTATTCTTCCAGTTAGGATTTGGCAAAGCGGTTTGTGCGGCTGCAAGCAGTGGTTTCTCTGTTAACTGGTCTGAAAAAGCTGCTTGCAAAACGGTTATACCGCCAGCACTATGCCCGGCCAAAAACACGGCACATATATCTACAGAATCTACATTGGAGCGTAATTTAAAATATCGAATGGCAGTTTTTACGTCTTGCTGTGCCCTGTATATGGCCCTGATGGTTTCAGCAGAATCTGAAGCAAATAAGCGGGCTTCCGCATTCCAGTTGATGGTAGCGCCAGGCAGGTTCCAAAGATTAATCGTTCCCGGAAAACCTATACCATAAGCTTTTAAATGCAACCCCTCCCGGTAATCGATACTGGCAGAAACATAACCTCTTTTGGCAAACGCTATGGCCATGCTATTCATTTCGGGCTCATTAAAATCTGCATCCGATACAAAGGCCCCGCCATGCACAAAAATAACCAGGGGTCTTTTCGTAGACTGGTTGGCACCTGTGGGTTTGTACACATTCATTTTTAATGGAAAGGGAAAGCCACAATAATTAATGGTATTTCCAAAACTTACAGCAGAATCTTTACTATAACTGAAAATGGGTTGGGTATAGGGCAATTGAGCGACACTAGGGGTGGGGAAGCTCCCTATGAGAATGAATAGCAAGCTGAATGTTGTTATCGTTTTCAAATGTTGCCGTTTACCTATTAAATGTAATCTTTTTTATCAAGAGTAAGTTGGGTATCATTACAATGCCCTAAACTAGCTGTTACTTCTGGTATTTTTAAGGAGGGCCCTCTAAAGAAAAATAAAATTAAACCTGAAGATTATTTTACTATTTATGGCTCCTGCTTTAAAAAAACTGTTGCGTAATGTAAGGCTATGATGATTCAACAATAAAAGATGGATGTACCCCTAGTTAAAAGACCTCTACAAACAATACGCCAAACCAAAAAAATAATTTCCATAAAAAAATGATTTCATTTTTGTTCTACCTCCGCCCGCAGATCGACGGTACACGTTCGGGCAAAGAAAAGGGACACCAGGTATTTCTTAATTCTCCACAATTGCTACTTACCTATTCTCAATTTATGGATTGATCCAATGGACACGCACAATGATTTCATTTTTTCTTCCCCAAAATTGATAGGGTGCATTGTAACCTAAAAAACGAAAGTTCCCGAAATACGCAATTTGGTTAACTTTTAATGCGCTTTCTAATTTATAGGTATATTTTTTAATCTGCTCATCATTGGCATAACCCCCAAATTTAATAGCCGCAACATACTCTTCTGCAGTGTTTTCGATGGTAATAGAGCTGTCGTTCGGTTTCGGTAAATTATCTTGATTGTAGGTAGAAGGCATCACAAAGCTCATAGAAGAAAGGGAATCGTTTATATCCATATGCACAGGAGTCGTCATGGCAATACTTTTACTGTCTTGATTTCCACCAAAAATAAACGAAGCTAATTTTCTGAATCCAGAGGAGGATAATTCTTTATATGTCTTAGCATCCATCGAAATGGTTGCCATGGTTGCCGATGGATACAGCCGAATCTCAAAATCTTTTTCTTTTTTAATAACTTGATACTGCTGTGTTTCTATTTCTGCCATAGCAAAGTACAATTGAGAAATGATGAATATAGCCGTCACCACTCCAATAACGATGAACGTTAATTTCATGTTGAACTATTTTATATTTTTAACAAACGATTCTAATGGTTGTCATACTTTCTTAATTTTCAAAAGACAATCTTTTTTTATCTCTGTATCCTAATGCTAAGATAGTAGTACTTTTGATCTTTCATTTTTCAATTCCATTCATTCGTCTAGTGCTTCCGGTTTAAATCCTTGCATCGGTTTTGCATTTACTTGTTCATTTGTAACTTCAATGCTGGCATATCTTAGCCCAATATATGAATGCTTTGGCAGCATATTTCCTGTATAATATATCTGTCATGTGCATTTTTTTAATTGATTATATACGTCTCACCAGTAGCTGCTTCGATACAAATCCAGGTTTGTTTATTCAACTCACGGGAGCATGCGATTCCTTTGCAATTATTTTCCCATTTGAAAATAGAATAAAAACACTTTCCAAGATGATAATAGCCCCCTGTAAGTTTACAAAATGGCCGTTCTTCAACTTGGTATTATTTAATTTTCGGCGGATTATTTACTTGTTCTAAGGAAAGTTTTTTAGTGCAGAAGAACCAATCATAACAGGTAACGCCTTCTTCTTTGTTTTCCATTCTATCCTTCGCAACGCCACAGGAACCTGCAGGGGGTACAATCACATCATCGCCGGGTTGCCAATCTGCAGGCGTGGCCACCGCATAAGCGTCGGCTGTTTGCATGGCGATCAGTGCCCGTTTTAATTCATCGAAATTTCTGCCTGTTGAGAGCGGGTAATAAATTATAGCACGAACCATTCCTTTGGGGTCTATATAGAAAACTCCCCGTACTGCTTTGGTTGAGCTTTCACCCGGCTGGATCATACCGTATTTTTTGGCAACTTCCATCGTGATGTCTTCAATCAATGGAAATGTAACTTCTATATTTTTCATATCCTTAAATTCAATCTTGTCTTTGATGGTTCTCAACCAGGCAATATGGCTGTACAAACCATCAATTGACAAACCAACCAGTTGGCAGTTGAGGGCAGTAAACTCAGGCTCTCGTTTGGCGAAGGTCATAAACTCCGATGTACACACTGGCGTAAAGTCGGCAGGGTGGCTAAAAAGAATAATCCATTTGCCGGTATAATCACCAGGAAAATTAATAGCACCCTGCGTTGTGATGGCTTTAAATTCAGGAGCTTTATCTCCGATTCTGGGCATACTCATCATTTCGGCATGTTGACTTTGTTCCATTGATCTTTTTTTAGAATTTTAATAATACTTGTGTTTGCTAAATACCGGCTTGAATTTCTTGTTTAAAAACTTTATTTAAAAAAGCGAAGTATTTACTTCGCTTTTTTTCTTTTAGTGAACTAAAATGGAATAGTAATCAACAGCTAATTCGTTTTGTACATGCCAAATTCTGCGTGTGTTCCAGCCAATTCGTTGTGCTTCCTCTTTTTGATACCAGGTAGGCACGGTTCCAGAGAGTGTTACCGTTGTTCCTGAAATTTTTACATCGATATCGAAGTCGTCAACACACCAGTTTCTTGCATCCGCATATTCATCATCTTTTTGATCAATGACATCAGGAGATGCCGATTTAATTTTAATATTATTGCTTACACTTTTAACACAGGCAATATAATCCACAGCATTTTTAGCAGCTTCTCTTTGATAGTTCCACGGAAGTTCGCCTTCTAATATAACCCAACCGTCTTCCACTTTCAGGGTTCCCCTATCTTTACGAACCGACCAGTTTGAATTCGATGCAGTCAAAACCTCCTTTGCAATTTCTATATTTGTTTTCGATCGTAAACTCGGAAATCCAACCTCAATATTTTCAACCAGAGCTTTAACACCAATTATTTTTTTAGTTGCATTTTCAGCTTCCATTTTTTTTGCATGGCTGTTTGGCGTGCTAGTTGACGAAACAACCTCGTCTTTGGCAGTACATCCAATTTCTAATGCATTCAGAAACGGTTCCAATTGAGTGGCATTTCGAACATCTGTTTGTAATGCTGAATTATTTTTCATCATATATTTTATGGATGCTGAATTACTACCACCTTACAAAGTTGTAATTATTCTAAAGACTAAACATTACACAATTATGGAAAAAAATTGTAACATTAGCATATTCAGGATCAGATAAAGTTTATTAAGAAATTTAATGGGTAACTTATCGGTCTGTTATCCCCATGTAAAATTGTTGATATATACGAAGTGCAGTTGTAGTTAGCATAGTTGAACAGAAAAAGGGCTTGGCAATCACAGGCTCCTCATCAATTTAATTTTGCGGCCTTCATCCAGCTTAAAAGCTACCGTTAAAGGAAAGGGGGCACATAATGTACTGGTAAGGCCTTTGCATCCGGAACGGTTTAGCGTTGCATATAATAAGAAAAATCCTGTTTTTTAACTAACTAAATAAACAGCTTTTTACTAATTCTATGTTAGCGAACGGAATGCATACAGAATTAGATTTTGATTAATTTATTAGCCATATCAAGGGTTACAATAATCGCAATACATAGGATCTTCGGTTGTTTTTTCATTAGGATACATTTCTTGCTTTTCGTATTGGCAATGCTGGCAAACGTATTGATAACTCAGTGTTGAATTGGTGGGCGAACCGCATAAACTACATTCCAATCCTTTTTTGGCGTCTGTGATTCCAAAGCCAGGTGTGCTACATTGTGGGCACAACAATTTTATTTTTTCAATTAAGTTACGGGTGGCCGCTTCAATTACCTTCATGCGGGAGGGATTATACAATGCCCTCATATCAGTTTCTGCATATACCGAATTAAATTCGGTCATTAGTTTATTATAAGCTTCTTTCAATTGGGTATTATCGGTGATACCCTTGATGATATTACTAGTGGATGTTTTCGCTTTGCGAAGGATTAAACCGTGGGAGGGAAAGTTTATTAAATTAGCAAAGGCTAAAAGATCTTCTTCTGTTTTAATTTCTTTCCCATTGAAGTTGGTAGCTGTACTTAATTCTCTTGCGATAATTTCTAAATTGTTCTTTTTGTCGATAAAAATTAAAAACTCTTCGTCTGCATTGACGAAAATGAGGGAAGGATGTGCCCCAAAAGAACCTTCACTGGCAATGCCTAGATCACTATTAGTTAATTCCATTGCCATCAGGCATTTTTGTCTTGCTGTTGCAATCGGGTCTAGTTGACGTTCAATTTCACCTGTGAAAGTTCCTAAAATATCTGTGTCAAAATTAGTATCTACGAAGCAGGAAACACCCAACTCTTTTTCTAAAAGCGTTGCCATCACTGTTTCTTTTCTGTGTTTGGTGGCAATTACAAGTTTTCTGTTGCTGAAGAAATTCACTTTGCAATTATTTAGTTGAATATTAGGGATTTATTTTTTCGTTGCACGTTCTAATCTGTCATTTATTGATTTGCCTAATCCAATATCTGGTAATTTTTCAGCGATAATTACATCCAACTTTAGTTTATCTAAAAGATGTAGCGCTGCATATAAGTTGGCTGCTGCTTCTTTAAAGTCAGCATTCTTTGATAATATCTCCTGGTGTGTGATACCTGCTGCATTTATTTCTTTAGAGAATAACAAAAGCCCGATTTTTTTATTCGGGAATGATTGTATCCGTTCTTCTACATTTGTTTCTAAATAAGTATCTGTTAGTGGAGCGTAGTGTTTTAAAAGCATGCCTGGGGCATCTGGGGAAACTTCTTTTTTATTTTTTATTTTCACTTCACCGATCCTATTTTCTATGTCTTCTATGGAAATGGCGCCTAGTCTGTATAAAACGGGTTCGTCCTCTTCAAATCCGATAATGGTTGATTCGATCCCATTTTCGCAATTACCTCCATCGAGCACCATTTGTAATGTATCACCAAAATATTCTTCTACATGTATAGCTTTTGTTGGGCTAATGCAGCCAAATGGGTTTGCACTAGGTGCCGCGAGGGGAAAATTGAGCTGTCTCAATAAAGCCAATGCTATTGGATGATTGGGCATTCGTATTGCCACCGAGTCCTTACCCGCCGTAATAATATTGGGTACTCTAGATTTTTTTTTTAACACCAATGTTAATGCGCCTGGCCAAAAAGCGTTAGCCAGTAATTGGGCTTTATTTGGCAAGTAACTCACCAATTCATCTAATTGATGGATGCTATGAATATGAACAATTAAAGGGTTAAACAATGGACGGTTTTTCATTTCAAAAATTTTACGGATGGCGATTTCGCTGTAAATGTTACCCGCCAAGCCATAAACCGTTTCCGTAGGTATAGCCACCAGTTCTTCCTGGTTTAACATTTCAACCGCTTTTTCAATTTTATTGGAGATGATTGTCATGAATCTACCCTTTTTATTTTTAAAGCCATTCCTTTTTCACTTTCAAAAAATGTCCCATGATCATACACTAAATTACCATTTACAAATGTTTGTAATACTTTGTTGGTAAAAACTGTTCCTTCTAACGGCGACCAGCCACACTTATATAAAATATTTTCCTTTGTTACGGTCCACGGTGCGCTTAAGTTAACCAAGGTTAGATCTGCATAGTATCCTTCCTTTATAAATCCTCTTTTTTCCATACGATAGAGTATAGCAGGATTATGGCACATTTTCTCTACAATTTTTTCTAAAGAAATCATCCCTTGCTTGTAAAATTCCAACATACAATTTAACGAATGTTGAACCATCGGGGCGCCTGACATTGATTGAAAGTAGGGCTTTTGTTTTTCTTCCAAAGTGTGAGGAGCATGGTCTGTTGTTACGATGTCAATTCTGTTGTCAAGTAATGCTTTTAAAAGTCCTTTTTTATCTTTTTCTGATTTTATAGCTGGATTCCATTTTATCAAATTACCTAATCTATGGTAGTCTTTGTCGGAAAACCAAAGATGATGAACGGATACTTCCGTTGTAATATTTTTTTCTTCTAACGGAATATCATTTCGGAACAAATGAGTTTCAGCTTCGGTGGTCAAGTGTAAAATGTGTAACCTTGCTTCGTATTTATTTGCCAGCTCTATTGCTTGTTTGGTAGCTTCAAAACAAGCTTTTTCACTTCTTATCAAGGGGTGAAAATCAATAGGAATATCCTCTCCATATTTTTCTTTATAGATGGCTTCGTTTTCTTCTACTATTTGTTCTTTTTCAGAATGAATAGCAATAATTGATTGGCAGTTGGCGAATAGTTTTTCCAATATTGCAGGATTGTCTGCAAGTAAATTCCCCTTTTTGATAAAATACAATCCATCGTCGGATACGCCCATCAATGTGGAGGTATCTGTTTGAATGACTTCATCTATGTTGTCGCCATTAATACCTAAAAAGAAAGAATAATTTGCCAATGATTTTTTGGAGGCAAGTTCGTATTTGTCGGCAAGCGTATGCACTGTCAATACGTTTGGGATGCTGTTGGGCATATCAATAAAGGAAGTTACACCACCAGCAATTGCGGCTTTACTTTCTGTGTAAAGATCGCCTTTGTGTGTGAGTCCTGGGTCCCGAAAATGAACCTGCCCGTCAATTATTCCTGGAAATAAATGTTTGCCTGTTCCGTCAATGACGATAAAGTCTGGTTCGGGATAAACGGACCCGATTTTTTGAATAATGTGGTCATAAAAAAGAATGTCACCGACAATACTTTCTCCTTCATTTACAATCGTGACATTTTGTATTAAATATGTTGAATTCATAAATTTTGTTGCATTTGTTTATTATGCCCGTTTTGCCGCTAACAATGAAGCTTACTACCATGCTCACACTTTAAAATACTGCCAACGGCAGAACTGCTGCCGATAAGCAAATTTAAAAATTAAATTTACTATAAAATTTCTTTTGAAAATAATTAGCTCAATAATTGTTGATGAATGTGTACGCCATTTTACTATTCCACAATGTAGGGAGAGTTATGAATATTTTGTTGCCGGCAGGTTTATTGAACAACAATGGTATGGGTTAGATAAGAATTTTCTCCCCGTGAGAATTTTAACTCGTAGGTGCCGGTTTGCGTCTTTTTAAAATTGTAGGAAGCGACGCGGATGGGTGCCTCTTGCGTACAAACACAGCCTTCGTATTTGGCATTTACCTTGATTGTTGTAATATTCCCAACTATTGTTTCTTCAAAATTTCCAAACTGGCCACAACCATTAAAGCAACCAAACGAAATAGTTAGGGTTACGCCTTGATTTGCCAAGGTTGTAGTAACGCCTTCTATTTTAGTTACCGGGGCCTTAGCATAGGATACACAACTAGCGTCATCCGGCTGCTTGTCACAACTAAATTGTGGAATGCAAAATAATGCGGAAAGGATATAAAGTTTACAATATTTCCAAGTCATGATAGTAATTTGGTGAAAAATACAATTTTTATCCATTATTTCGCTGCTTCAAATAATGCAGAACTTCGAAACATTTTAACAGACAATATTTCTCCTTGTTTATTTTTAACCTACCGAAAAGTAATTTTGGTTAACTTTTTTAAATCCAAACGCAGATTTCTGATATGTTCTTTCTTTTTAAATCTGGAACCCAACATTCTTCTGCTGGATAACCAACTGGGATTAGTAAAAACGGTTTCTCATTTTCGGGCCTGTTTAAAATTTTGGATAAGAAATTCATTGGGCTGGGAGTGTGGGTTAGTGCAACCAAACCTGCATCATGAATGGCAGTGAGCAAAAACCCGCAGGCAATACCACAACTTTCAGTTACATAATAATTTTTATGTTTGTATTGATTGTTTTCTATTTCATAGCTTCTTTTAAAAACAATAATCAGATAGGGTGCGGTTTCTAAAAATGGTTTATGCCAATCAGTTCCAATATGCTTCAGATCTTTGAGCCATTCATCTGTCATTCGGCTTTCATAACTTTCTTTTTCTTCTTTTTCAGCCGCAATACGGATTTCCCTTTTGACTTCAGGATTTTTTACAATACAAAATGTCCAGGGTTGCTTGTGTGCTCCCGATGGTGCAGTGGATGCTGAAAGAATAATGTTTTCAATGATATGTTCTGGGATAGCTTTATCCGAAAAATCGCGAACAGTTCTTCGCGTATTCATCCATTCAAAGAATTGCTGGCTACGAATATCCATTTCAGAAATGTCATAGGTTTTTTTTGTGTAGGATAAAAAAGGAAAGTTATCAATGATTTTTGTTTGCATGTCGTTATAATATTGATCGTTGTTTTTATGGTTTGTATCTATGTTTAAGGCTTGAGCAGTAGATGAACTAGCTTTCCACCACAATCTGCGGCCAAGTTTTTATTAAAGATAAATATTTAAATGATATCACAAAAATACTCGTTAAGTAAAACCAGCGACCCTTTATGCCTAATGGTTCATTGGTGCCATCAGGTTGCAGAAGCATCAATACAAAGTTCAAGGCACTATTAATTTCTTGCTATGATGATAGCATGAAATTCCTCCACCCCTATATCCTTTTGGTATTTTTCTTGAATTAATTGAATCGTTTCAAATTTATTCGCTTCTAATTCTTTTGTTAAAAGATCTTGTGTATGAAAATAAAAAAATTTTCTGACGCCACAATTTCCAGTTTGGTATTCTGAAATTTCACAATCGCCTTCAACAAAACTTAAATGTAAAAAACCTTTTTCAACAAGTAAGTTGGCACAGTCTTTCATCAGTTTTATACGTCACCATTTGATAAAAAGGGTAAACAAAATCCGCATATTATGCCGTTAAACTTATTCGGCAATCTGTCTATTACCCAACAGTCCGTAACTCTAAATTCGGCTGTTGGGTTATTTATTGTCGCTGATTCAATCATATTTGGTGAAACGTCAATCCCTTCTATTTTATAGTTTGGTCTTTAATTAAGAAAATACTTTGTGATATTTTCTGGCCTGCATCCAATTTCTACAATTCGAGCATTTTCTGTATTTACTTCCCCACAAAACGTATCAACATACAAGTCAAATTTCATAAACTTATCCTGGTAAAGTTGTACAACTTTATTCAAGGTTTCAAATGTTTCTTTGTATGGGTTGTCCATAACTCTGCTAAAGATTATCAATAAAAATTGAATTGCCAGAAACGACAAAGTTGGTATTTATTGCTTGAACAAAGCTTTCATTACAGGTCGGTTATTTTAGCTTTTTCGGTCAAAGGCTTCTCCGTAATATATTTTATAGCTGAATGGCAGGGTATTTGATGCCGATTTTACCCGCATCCAGAGCCAGTGGTTAACTGCAGCGTTTATGGTCAATTCTTCTTTTTAATTTCAATTGTTTTTTTAGTTTTAGCACTCCTGATTGCGGCGTCCAAAATTTCCATTACAATCATATTATTTTCAAGAGACGAAGGGTCATAAGCCATCAGCTTTATTTTATTTTTAACGACTGCCGCAAATAGGGTAAACGGATCATCAAATGGCCCTTCTCTTTTTTCTAGTTTCATGGATTGCTCAGCATAACCATCATAACCCTTTGCCATACGAACACGAAGGTCGTTTTGATTATCAGCATATATTACTCCAGTAAGACCATAAATTTCCATATCTTTTCTTCCAATCGGCCAGTTCCAGGATGCCTGAATAATAGCATTGGCACTATCATAAATTAAAATTATTGTGGCATCGTCATCTACTTTGGGATTATTTTCTGGTTGTTGCTGCTGAGTTACTGCTGTAACAGTTGTCGGTCTTTTGCCTTCCATTAACCAGGTCATCAAGTTTGCTCCATAGCAGCCAAAGTCGGTAATAGCGCCACCCCCATTTAGTATAGGATCAGTTAACCAACTTAAAAACTCACTATTAACACCTATTTTTTTCGGACCTCTATGGCCATCTCGTATAACAACTTTTCTAATATCCCCAATGACGTCTTTTTTAACTAATTCGTAAGCCCTTTGAATGCTAGGGTACCAGGTTGTTTCATAATTTGTAAGTAAATGGATATTGTATTTTTTAGCCAATGCTTCCATTTTCTTTGCATGTTTTAAACTTACCGCCAAAGGTTTTTCAACCATTATATGGATTCCTTTTGGAGCGCACATTTCAACTACTTTCAAATGATCGTAAATAGTACCAAAGGCTGTAACAGCTTCAGGATGGGTTGCGTTAATCATATCTTCCACAGACTCATATACGATATTCATTGAAAAACCATGTTCTTGTGAGTACCTCATTGCCAGATCAATATTTGATTCAACTATGCCAACAATTTTAATATCAGTTTGGTTTTCCCTGCCAAGAATACCATGAACATGGGTATGGGTAAGTCCAATAACTCCTACTCTTAGCGGCTCCTGTTGAGCAAATAAATTAATTGTTATCAATAGAATAATGCTTACAAAAAATCCTGGTTTGTTTATCATATTACACTAATTGTTGGTAGAATAAATTTTAATTCTTGATTGCTAACTAAAGGTTACATGGTGCTGCATCGCTTGCAGTTGAAAAAAGAGTAACTTAATATTATATGAGGTATTATTAAATCTGAAGGACCATACATCACCCATCCAGGAAAGATGCGAACGGATGTAATATGAAATAATGGGTTTAGTCAAGTTGCAAAAGTGGCCCAACTATTTGCATGTCATTATCAAAAAAAATTTTTGCTATTTCCTCTTTGCCAGGTTCATGGTCTAATGCCGCGATCGAAACAAAAAAGTTTTCCAACTTTCCTGCAGGCTGCAATGTTACAAGCATTTTCCCTTTTTCTGAAATTTGGATCCAGGCATGAGCAACTTTTCGGGGCAAAAAGATACTGTCACCTACTGATAGATCATATTTGTCATCGCCAACTTGAAATTTATATTTTCCTTCTATTACATAAAAAATTTCGTCTTGAGAAGGATGAACGTGTAAAGGAACTCCCTTGCCTTGTGACTGGGAAGTTTGTTCAAATATTGCCAAGTCCCCACCCGTATCTGTTCCAGAAATTTTGACATCAATAATATTATTATTTACTCCTTTTAGTCTTATATGTCCATGAATCCTCCCTTCGCCTGTGGGAATTTTAAACCCTTTATCTTTTCTGGTCAAAAATGCAATACATTTTGAAAATGCTAATGACGGAGTAATTGAAAGCATAAGTAATGCTGAAATAAATTTATTCCTTTTCATAATTAACTATTTAAACGATTGTCAATTAAATTCAATGCAATGTTGAAGAATTAGGAATTTACGGATATTTTTGGTTCGTCCTCTTTGAGCTAAAGAATATTAAAGGAACGAAAAATTTACTTCTAATGAAATTTTAATTGGAAAATGTTCCTGCAGGAAGTACGGTAAAGTTGTAGATAATACAGAGCATTTGATTTACTGCTCGATTTGCTGCAAACTACGGTTGATTGTTGATCTTCGGTCTCGCCGGTAAAAAGGGGCAAATGCGATTTCCACCTATTCTGAGGGATGGCTATTTTTATTGATTATTGCCTTGTAAAAAGATACCATTACCAGGATCGTATAGCTCCATACCTTTAGACTTTTATTGCTAAAGTTTACAAAAGGTTACCTCAGAGAAGAGGTATGTGGTATGCGTTTGTGCGAAATCAACCAGAATTTTAATTGGCAGCACCTTGGAGCAACAACTTAAAACTAAAAAACTTATTGGCTGTGGTTTTCGATTCATAATCCTTGAGTGGGGTATCAAAGAATCACTGTCGGTTCACCCAAACGGTAATTTGAGGCAATCAAATAATAAGTAAGTAGGTATTGAATATTTAAAATCCGATTATCGGTTTTATTGAATCGATATTTACTTATTAGAAAACAGCCTTCGCTAACCATCTTTCTAGGTTCACCGAAACGTTCTGGGCTAAAAAATGCAGGAACGTATGCTGAAAAAATATTATTTTTGCTTTAGCCTTTGCTCGGCATTTCCCCTGTTTTCACGCGCATCTCTAAGGGCCAAGTAAAAGCCAAGTGAGAACAGCACAGTAATGAATCCAGCGAAGTAAGGAATAATACTAATCATTTTTTTTATGATTTATTAGTTTTAGATAGATGCCGAAGCCCAAGATAGATGGAACCCATAGTCCAATAAACAGCGCCCCTTGCGGCTCGTCTTTGAACCATAATATCTCACTAAAAATTAATGAAGCTAGCGCAGAAAACATTAAGAGTGCGTCAGTGGCAGATATTCTTTTAAGCATTTCAATATAAATTTTCGTTTAAAGATTAGTTGTACTTAAGCTAACAACATAAACAGCATATTGTTTTAAATAAACCGCCTGGCGATAATTCGAAGGCTCAAAATGATCTCATAAACCTTTAATATTCGTCAAAGAATCTTATTATGATTGATTTTACTGCATGCAAAGGGAAGCCCAAACTTTAAATAAGGTCGTTTGGCCAGTATGTAATTGAAAGTTTTGTACAATTTATATCGTTAGCGGGTTAGCAGCTACGTCTTTAGCTTTTTAATGAACGGTTTAGAAAATTCTCGCTTAGTAAATGAATTTGGTACGATCTATCCAGAGTCCGGCCCTCCTTAAAGAGGTGGCTCAGTTAGTTTTACAGATCAAGAATGCCATGAACATACCTAAGGTTAGGATCAATAGCTCCATTTCTTAGCGACTTCTGTTGAGCAAATAAATTTATTGATAATATTGGAATGATACTTTTTAGGAAATGCGTTAAAGCCTGGGCGATACTCTTCTTTGTTTGAAACTAAATACTGATAAGCTTTATCACCATGGCATCGGACAAGCGGTTAATAAATCAACTTTATCTCGTGCAAATCAAAATAACGATCGGCGTATTTACCAAGACAATGCTGTAAAATTAATTGATCAGGCTAAAACAATTTATTGCATGCAACGGACACGGCTTGCTGCTGTGCTGGCATTTGAAAAACTGTCAACCCCGGGAACCGAAGCCGATTAGAATTATTGATGGTCAAATTTAGTAAAAAATACAATTAATAATCGGTCCTTTAGGGTTGCATTATCAATTATTTAATAAACATACTACTATTACTACATTTCTTTTTTGCTTCTTTTTTCTTTGTGAATTGGTGCGCAAATGTGAATAAACTACATTTAATAAACCAACCTGCCAGCATAAGCGAATTACAGCCCTGCAAGATTTTAAGATCTATTGCAAGTTCTAATCTTATGCTGGTTTTTTTGAACATGGAATCAAATAGAAAATAGGAAATAATAGTCCCATTATTAAGGTCTTGATTGGTTCAAAAAATCAGGTTGATTCATTCACATTTTAAATGTTTAAAAGCAGGAGCAAGTTATTTAAAAATTTTGTAGGAATCGACATTTCAAAAACATGGTTTGATGCCGCATTGATTAAATCAGA
>JBBQXO010000116.1:0-14467 GCA_038209595.1 Chitinophagales bacterium | reverse complement strand
CCATGGATAACATCGCTGGAAAACAGTGATGTGCTCATAAACCTCGCAGGGAAAAGCGTGGATTGCCGATACAACCAGAAAAACAAAGCTGAAATACTAAGTTCAAGGATAGATTCTACAAGCATTTTACAAGAGGCGATAAGTGCGACCAAGAATCCACCCTCATTGTGGTTAAATGCAAGCAGTGCAACCATTTATGCAGGTAGTAGCCTTCACCTGAATACAGAAACAAACGGCATCATTGGAGACGATTTTTCCATGGGCATTTGTAAATCATGGGAAGCGGCTTTTTTCGAAAAACAGCAACGCACCCAGCGTAAAGTAGCTATGCGGATTTCCATTGTTTTGGGCACCAACGGAGGCGCCTTTCCTAAATTCAAAGCAATAACCCAATGGGGCCTTGGTGGCCAACAAGGCGATGGGAAACAGTGGATGAGTTGGATCCATGAGGAGGATCTTTATCGAGCCATCCAACATATCATCCATACGCCATCTTTAAGCGGTCCGATAAATATCACAGCCCCGGAGCCTATCCGCAACAAAAGGCTTATGGCCACTATACGAAAAACCTTGCGCATGCCGATTGGGCTACCGGCTCCAGCTTTCTTGCTTGAAATGGCTGCTCCGATTTTAAGAACAGAAACCGAACTACTACTCAAAAGTCGTTATGTGTATCCTGATAAATTATTGGCATCTGGCTTTCAGTTTTATTATTCGGAGGCAGCGGAAGCAGTAGAAAATTTGTGTGGTTAATCTGATCAAAGTCGTCACTCCCTCCAATGTCGTCATGCCGACGCAGGAGGAGTCTACACTCGACCGACAACATGGCATAATCAATGCTCTATCCAGTGTCGTCACTCCGACGAAGGAGGGGTATCGCTTCGCCCAAAGACATGGCCTGGTAAGCGCTTCGAATGACGAGATCGCTTCGGCCAAAGACTTGGTTTAATCCATGCTTCGAAACATGAGATGTCTCCTATCGTCGACATGACGGCTCGGGCGACGACATGGTGGGTTTAAAGTCGTCATTGCATCTAGTGTCGTCACTCCGACGAAGGAGGAGTCTCGCTTCGCCCAAAGAATTAGCGTAATCAGCGCCCATCATGACGAAATCACTTCATCCAAAGACATAATTTAATCCATGCTTCGAAACATGAGATGTCTCCTATCGTCGACATGATGGCTCGGGCGAAGGCATGGCGCAATCAGCGACCCTTCCAATTTCGTCACTCCGACTCAGGAGGAGTCTCGCTTCGTCCAAAGAATTAGCGTAATCAGCGACCAATCCAGTGTCGTCACTCCGAGGAACGAGGAGTCTCGCTTCGCCTAAAGTAATGGCTTGGTAAGTGCTTCGAATAACGAAATCGCTTCGGCCAAAGACTTGGTTTAATCCATGCTTCGAAACATGAGATGTCTCCTATCGTCGACATGACGGCTCTGGCGACGACATGGTGGGTTTAAAGTCGTCATTGCATCTAGTGTCGTCACTCCGAGGAACGAGGAGTCTACCCTCGCCCAGAGTCATGGCTTGGTCAGCGCCAATCCAATGTCGTCACTCCGACGAAGGAGGAGTCTCGCTTCGCACAGAGACAAGGCGTAATAAGCGCTTCGAATGACGAAATCGCTTCGAACAACGACATGGTTAAATCCACGCTTCGAATCAGGAGATGTCTCCTATCGTCGACATGACGGCTTTGGCGACGACATGGTGGGTTTAGTGTCGTCACTCCGACGCAGGAGGAGTCTACCCTCGCCCAGAGTCATGGCGTAGTCAGCGCCTCTCCAATGTCGTCACTCCGAGGAACGAGGAGTCTACCCTCACACAAAGAATTGGCGTAATCTGGGTTTTTTGTTTGTATTTTGGTTGCTCCCGCCTCATGCGGGATGGTTTGTATTTTTGTTTGGTTGCTCCCGCATCATGCGGGATGGTTTAGTATATATTATTTATTTTGGAACCGGTCTGTCGATAGGAAGGTTTCGCTTTTTTGGGATTTTTATATTTCACGTTTTTCATTTCACATAAAAAAAGCATTGATGTTTAGAAGCATAATAAAAATAACAAGCCGGGTATTCCTGCTCCTGATGGTTTTTCAATCAGTGGTTTGGGGGCAGTCTCTTTACTATCCTGATTCTGTTTGGTTGGAAAAACAGCCCGATGCTGTACAATTAAAAAAGGAATGGATTGACAGTGCAGTGCGATTTGCTCTGGCAAACGAAGTAAATATTGACGTTGATCTTCGGATTGCCAACATGAAGTCCTATGTGCGGGAACCGGATTATAAAATTCTGGGGCCCATGAAAAGCCGGGGTGGCGCGGCAGGGATCATTTTGAAAAATGGATACATTGTAGCTCAGTGGGGCGATCCAGGTAGGGTGGATATGACCTTTAGTGTAACCAAAAGCTACCTGTCGGCAGTGGCTGGGCTTGCTTTTGACCGGCGGTTGATTCATTCGGCGGATGACCTGCTGAATATCTATGTAATGGATGGCAAATTTGACGGCGCCCATAACAGTAAAATCACCTGGCGTCATTTGCTTACCCAAAGTTCTGACTGGTCGGGAAGCCTGCATGGGCTGGAGGACTGGGCCGATCGTCCTCCCCGCGAAGGCAGTCTTGACAACTGGAAAAACCGAAAACTGAATGAACCCGGAACTGTTTTTAAATACAATGATGTACGCGTAAATTTAGCAGCCTATTCGCTGATGCAGGTATGGCGCAAACCGCTGCCTATGGTATTAAAAGAAAACATAATGGATGTAATTGGAGCATCTACTACCTGGCGCTGGTATGGTTATCCGCAGTCCTTTGAAAATGTAGATGGACTGATGATGCAATCTGTGAGTGGCGGAGGACATCATGGCGGGGGTGTATTTATAAATACACTGGATCAGGCACGGTTTGGGCTCCTGTTTGCCCGCAATGGGAAATGGAGAAATAAGCAGTTGATTTCAAAACAATGGATTGATGCATCCCGTGTTTCCTCGGCTGCCAATCCTTCTTACGGGTTTATGTGGTGGACCAATGCAGAGAATAATATCGCCACAGGAAACCCGGGGCTTTATTCAGCGCAGGGATACGGCGGGAATTTTATTGTGATAGATGATGTCCATGATCTGGTAATCGTTACCCGCTGGCTGGAACCAACAAAAATTAAAAGCATGGTGGATCTGGTTTTGATGGCGTTGTAAACAGGGACTGTTATACTTTTAAAAACTTTGAAAACCCCCGGCAAATAATTGTCGGGGCTTTTTACTATGCAAATCGTGCAGGAAGTTTTTTATAAAATCCCACCTTGTTGTATGGTTCAATTTCATTACCGTTCATCCGATTTAATAAGCTTTTGTAGATTTCAACAGTTATATATTAAGTGAATCATAAATAACATGATTGGTCTTTTTTTAATAAAAAATGTGGATCTTTTGCAAAAGATTTTATATTTTATATATATTCGCTAATTAAAAACCAATCACCACAATCATGAAAAAAATAATTATTTTATTGCTGGCAACCGCCTCGTTTACTGCCAACCTGAATGCACAGAATGTACCTGAATGGAAAGTTGTAACGGTTATTGAATCGATTGTGCCTGCGGGGCTTGGCCGCTCCCGTATGATTGAGAACATGACAGAAATCAACACCGATGAATTTAAGACAAGCCGCACAGATGGTAAAAGCAACAGTAGGGACATGCCAAAAAGAAAAGAATTAAAAGTGGATAGATTTGATGAAACCAAAATGCTGAATTTCTACAGTTTAGGTGGTATCAATTTTCAGAACATCGCCTCCAATGATGCCATGATTGGTGCACGGATTATGGAACTTGCCGGAGAAGGCTGGCAATTTGTATTTGTTAGTAGCGCGGTAGAAAGTGATGCTGGCGGGTCGGATGGACAGGGCATATTTATTACAAGAATGTTTTTTATGCGTACCTATGAAAACAAGGTTAAGTTTATGAACAACTAGTAGCGAAAATATAGCCCCAAAATAGTTCCTAAATACGATATTTTCTTATTAAACTCAGGAGTAAATTGCTGAAAAGAAAAGATGATGAGGCAGGCCTCGCTCTATCAAATCGGGACTTGTTACTTTTGGTGCGCCCTGTTGAATTTCACTAACCATTACACTCAGTTCAATACAGTAAATTCGAAAGAAATTCATAGACATCACTTATCTTTTTCATCTATTTCAAGTAAAGGGCATCATCGAAGATTTGCCTTCCTGTTTCCAGCCATTTTTTACCTAAGCCAAGGAGGAAAATGACTTGAACAGGAACTTACCTTTTGGGATAAGGCATTGAAACAACGCTTTCCGGTAAATCATCCAACGCTGCCTTGAGTTGTCAATAAACTTGTAATGGTATTTACCCTGCACTTCAAGAAGAATGGATATTGATTCTTATTGGAGTGCAGGGTTATCATGAAAGCAATTTTGATAACGGTATGTTCACCTCCTTTTATGGGTTGCTAAAAATAAACAACCCATAGGTAAAGAAGAGCTGATTTTAAACCGGGCCGGGCAAAATATATAGAAAAAGGAAGCCGGCTATTTAATAAAAGCGAAAGTGTATCTCCAGCGGAGTACGCCTTGCTGCAAGGAAAAGCCTGAAACTTCTGTCCTTATTTTTTCAGAAAAAAAATCTTTTAATCGGTAAGCTGAAAAGTAATGGACTGAATATGCCTGTAAATTACTTTTCTACCATTTTGTACCGCAGGAATCCAGCCGGGGCCATTTTTAATAATGCGTACTGCTTCTTCGGCTAAACCTCCCCCTGGATTATTGAGTGCCTGTACTTCTTTTACGTTGCCCTCCCTATCTACCACAAACTGCACCCGTACCGCACCCTGAATGTTTTTTCGCATAGCCTTATTGGGGTATTTCAAGTTGGCCTGAAGGTATTCGCCCCAACCTTTATAGCCTCCGGGAAATTCGGCTGGTGTGTCTACTTTGGTAAAAACGACCTCTTCATCCTCTGGTTTTACAGGCTTCACCGGGTTGGTTTGCTGTGCACACAACTGCTGCATAGAACCTGTTACAAGGAGCAGGAGCAGCAAAAAAGGACTTTTTAGCATAGGATTTTATTTTTTACAAAATTGCATATTTTTATCCAACCATGTCAATATGGGGATAAAACTAGGTTTTAGCTTTGTTTTATCCATATTAAACCCGCAATTTTGCTGTGTTCTGATTCAAAAAAATAATATCTGACCTTCGGGGAGTAAAACATGGGAATATTTAATTTATTTACACAAGAAATAGCAATAGATCTGGGTACTGCCAATACCCTTATTATACACAACGACGAGGTGGTGGTAAACGAGCCAAGTATTGTGGCCCTGAACCGCAACAACCTGAAAGAAGTACTGGCTGTGGGCAAAAAAGCCCTTTTAATGCACGAAAAGACACATGAAAGCATACGCACGGTTCGTCCTTTGAAGGATGGAGTAATTGCCGACTTTAATGCGGCGGAGTTGATGATCCGGGAGATGATCAAAATGATTTACAAAAAAAAACCGCTTTTCCCTCCAAGCTGGCGGATGATGATATGTATCCCTTCGAGCATTACAGAAGTTGAAAAAAGAGCAGTGAGGGACAGTGCCGAGCAAGCAGGCGCCAAAGAAGTATACCTGATTCATGAGCCGATGGCGGCAGCTTTGGGTATCGGGATAGACGTGGAAGAGCCGGTGGGCAACATGATCATTGATATTGGCGGAGGTACTACCGGTATTACAGTGATTGCGCTTGCTGGTATTGTATGCGACCAAAGTATCCGGATTGCAGGGGATGAGTTTACAGCCGACATTATGGAGGCGCTTCGCCGCTATCATAGCCTTTTGATAGGCGAGCGTACCGCTGAGCAGATCAAGATTCAGATCGGAGCTGCCACCAAGGACCTGGAAACCCCGCCGGACGATATTTTTGTAAACGGTCGTGACCTGGTAACCGGTATTCCCAAGCAGATCAGCGTAAGCTATATAGAAATAGCCGAGGCACTGGATAAAAGCGTTTTTAAAATAGAAGAAGCCATATTGAAGGCGTTGGAAACAACCCCACCGGAGCTGGCTGCGGATATTTATCGCAGAGGGCTTTACCTCACGGGTGGCGGGGCATTGCTACGAGGTCTGGATAAGAGAATCAGCAACAAAATTAAGTTGCCAGTTCATATTGCCGACGACCCGCTAAAGAGTGTAGTAAGGGGCACTGGCATGGCGCTAAAGCATTATGACCACTATCCTTTCATTATGCGTTAACCCAAAATTTAACCGGGAAAATTATAAATTTAACCTGTGCGAAATATTTTCCTGCTCATTAGGCGATTTCATGTGCTGTTGATTTTCCTGTTGTTGCAGGTTTTCTCCATCAGCGTCCTGGTACGTTATAGCAACAGCCATAATGCCCGGTATATGGGAATCGCCTACGAGGTTACTGGTCGCATCAACAAAAGTTACAATAGCCTTACCTCTTATTTTGCCCTGGCTGATAACAACCGCCAACTCGCCGCTGAAAATACCCGGTTAGGAAATTTGCTGGCTGAAAATTTTACCAAAATTGACACAAGCATCCTCGAAAAAAGCTTTGAGATACGATTTGATACAAACGCTGTAACGAGGAAATATTTCTGGCGTCCGGCGCGGGTTATCAATAATTCGGTGGGAGCCCAAAATAATTTTATAACGTTGGAAAGAGGTCGCAAACAGGGCGTTACCGTAGATATGGCCGTGGTAAGTGCTGCGGGCATTGTAGGGGTAGTTACCGACGTGAGCGATAATATGAGCCTGGTAATGAGTCTGTTGCACCGCAAAAGCAATACCAGTGTGGCTTTAAAAAATACGGGAATTACCGGCATTTTGGAATGGAATGGGGTAAACCCGGAACGGTTACAACTGACCGGAATACCTAAAAGTGCGAAACTGGCCAAAGGCGATACCGTGGTTACAAGCAACCTCTCGCTCAACTATCCTGCCCACCTGATGGTAGGAACCATTGCGGGTTTTAAGTTGGATGTAGGCGGTAACAATTATAAAATTGACCTGAAGCCGGCAACTAACTTTTTTACCATTGATTATGTTTCTGTAATAGAAAATTTATACCTGAAAGAACAAAAGGAACTGGAAAGCAAGATTAAGAAATAGCAGCTTACCTATAAAAATACTGCCTGCACAACAGCCACCATTTTGTAAATAATCTTATGAGCGATTCCATAAAATTTATTTTTCGTTTTTTGCTCTTTCTGCTGGTTCAGGCGCTTGTGCTGAGCCATATCCATCCTTTGCATCGCTTTATTACCCCTTATGTGTATTACCTGTTTTTATTATGGCTACCATTTTCTGTATCGCGCATCGGGCTTTTGCTTTCAGGGTTCGCATTGGGATTCAGCCTTGACCTTTTTACTAAAAGTCCCGGTTTGCATACCTCCGCCTCTTTGATGGTAGCCTATCTGCGGCCCTTTCTTATCAATCTGATGGTACCCAAAGATACCCGGGAACTAACACTCGGAAGTCCTTCCTGGCAAAGCATGGGTGGTCTTTCTTACCTGCTTTTTGTTTTATTACTCACGCTTGTTCACCATGTATGGCTGGTACTGATTGAGTGGATGAGATTTGGTAATTTCTTTTACTTTACCGGCAAGGTAATTGGCACCACGCTCATCAGCTTGTTGCTGATTATGATTACAGAATTGATCTTTAGGCCATTTAAAAAAGCGGGACGCCGGTCGTTCTCCTGATAAGGCTTTGATAATATTAAAAAGAGGACAGCATTTTGGCGGATATTTGGTAAGTTCCGGAAAATTATCAGCAAATTTGCAGGATACGGATTTTTCTAAACAAGAGGACACGGCGGTAGTGACATGAGTGATTTTAATGCAATCAGAACAAGGATTATTCAATTGGTATTTGCGGGAGCTTTTCTGCTCATCATTGCCCAGCTTTTCAATTTGCAGATTTTAAGCGGAAAATACAGCCGGATGGCTGATGATCAGGCCATTTACCGAAAAGTAGTTTATCCAAGTCGGGGGTTGGTGTATGACCGAAGTGGCAAAGTAATTCTGGACAACACCGTATTATACGACCTGACCATCATTCCTTCGCAATTGCGGGGAATTGACACCTCATTTGTTTGCCGTATTCTGAATATTGATTCTGCAGAGTTTCACAAGCGGGTAGTAAATGCTATTGTAAAAAATGGTCGTTACAAGCCTTCAATATTTCAAGGGTTGCTTGATGATAAAACCCATGCGCAATTGCAAGAACGGTTATACACCATCCAACCCGGTTTTGATCTGCAGGCACGTCCGGTTCGCAAATATCCGTTCGAAGCGGCCGCCCATATTTTTGGGTACCTTGCTGAAGTAAATCCAAAATTTTTGGAACGCTATGGAGACGAAGGCTACCGAATGGGCGATTACACAGGCTGGACAGGTATTGAAAGAAGCTACGAAAAAGTGCTGATGGGGCAACGAGGTATTGAATTTTGGCTGAAAGACAAAATGAACCGGCCCACAGTCCGGTACGAAGATGGAGCTTTTGATACCGCAATGGTATCCGGAAGTACACTTTTTTCGAGCATTGATATAGAATTGCAATTGCTGGGAGAGCAGTTGATGCAGGGCAAGGTGGGCAGCCTTGTGGCTATTGATCCTGAAACCGGTGGCATCCTTGCCATGGTAAATGCCCCTACTTACAATCCTACACTACTGACTGGCTCGCAACGTCGGTCACAGTTTTCAAAACTCTATTCTGACCCGATGTTGCCGCTTTACAACAGGGCCATTACGGGTGAATACTCTCCCGGTTCCACTTTTAAAACACTGCAGGCCGTAATTGGGATGCAGGAAGGGGTAATTACCGATTCAACCGGCTATCCCTGTACGGGCCGCTATAATGGTTGTGGCAATGGCAAACCGGGTTGCCATGGTTCAGGCCATGCGCCCAACTTAAAAAGTGCCATTGCAGTAAGCTGTAACTCCTATTTTGCACATGTATTCCGTAAAATTGTAGATCAACCCCGCTACGGATCAGTTGACAGCGGGCTTTCCGTTTGGGCGCATCACATGAATGATTTTGGACTGGGGAAACCACTGGGAGTAGATATACCGGGCGAAAAAGCAGGATTGATTCCGCTGGGACCGCGCTATGTAAAAACTTTTGGGCCCAACTGGAACAGTTGCAATATTTTGTCCGTCAGCATTGGGCAGGGTGAAGTAAATGCTACCATTCTGCAGCTTTCCAATGCCATTGCTATGATTGCCAATAAAGGCTGGTACTATACTCCCCACCTGATTGACAGCATTGAAGGCGGTGACAAATTTGGTTTGATGACCCCTTATCACAAAAAAATAGAGGCGGCCAAGATAGCCGATCATATGTTTGAAAGTGTACATGAAGGCATGGATGCCGTAGTACAGGGACCTACCGGAACCGCCCGGCGGATGAAAATAGAAGGCGTGGTAATGTGTGGCAAAACGGGTACGGTAGAAAACTATTACCGGGGTAAAAAACAACGGGATCATTCGTTTTTTGCCGCTTTTGCTCCCCGCAAAAATCCCAAGATAGCCATTGCCTGTATAGTAGAAAACGGTGGCTTTGGAGGTACCGTTGCGGCCCCTATTGTAAGCCTGATGGTAGAAAAATATATTAATGACACGATCAGCAAAGCACGTTTGCCCTGGGTGGAGCGCTACAGTGCCATGCGTATTATACCAGCACGTATACAAGCTCAAATTGACAAACGAGACAGTACCCGCAGGCAAACCGAAATGAAAAAATTGCAGGAAAGTATAGAAAAGGAAAAAAGAGCCACCGTGAGCAAACCGGCCGCCTCTGCAAAACCTGTGGCTAAAGAAATCGCCGGATTACCTCAAAAAGTGCCTGCTAAAAAGGCCCCCACTGCACAAAGACCAAGAGACTATGCGCTGCTGGACCGGGAACCAAAAACAAGACCATAACAATATTAAAGGAAGAAAGGAACTATGGCACATCAGCCACCCATTATTAAGAAAGGACTAAACTGGCTGTTGATCTGGCTATACCTGCTGCTCGTCCTCATTGGGCTGACAAGTATTTTTTTGGTCGAATTCCGCCCCGATATGGACGTTTTTAGCAGCTTTACCGGGCTGCAAACCAATTACAGCAAGCAACTGCTTTATTTCAGTATCTGCCTGGTAATGGGTTTTTTAATTGTGATTACCGATAGTAAGTTTTTTGCCGCTACCTCTAACCTGCTATATGCTTTAGGTATTTTGCTATTGCTGGCCACCTTTGTGGTAGGTAAATCGGTGGGCGGTTCCCGAAGTTGGATCCCGCTCGGTTTTATGAATCTGCAGCCTGCCGAAACCTGTAAAATATTTGTGGCATTGGCATTGGCCAAGTACATGAGCAATACCGAACTGGATTTTAAGAAAGTAAAAAGCCATGCCATTGCCATTGCACTGGCACTTACACCTGCCATTTTTTCCATCTTGCAAAACGAAACCGGGTTGGCTTTGGTGTATTTTGCTTTTTTTATTCCTTTATACCGCGAAGGATTACCGGCTGCTTATCTTATTGTGGGGATATCGCTTGCGGTGCTGGTGGTAGCAGCCATTTTGGTAAACCCCAATACGCTGGCGATTGCCTTAACAGTAGCAGCAGTTGTCACGCTTTATTTGCTACGCAAAAAAATAAAACGCAATCGAAGTTTACTGCTTCTGATTGTGGGTACCTGGGCCTTTAGCGTAGGAGTGCAGCGGGTAGCCGTTCCTATTCTGTTTGAAGACATTATGGCGCCTTATCAGGTAGAACGGATCATGAGTATGTTTGGCAAGGATTATATACCACTAAACCCGGATAAATTGGAAGCTTTTAACCGGGCCAAACAAATGCAGGGTAAAGTAAAAGACGGTGAAAAACAGGAAAGCTACAACGTAAAGCAAAGCAAAATTGCCATCGGATCGGGTGGGCTTTGGGGTAAAGGTTTTTTAAAGGGCACTGTAACGCAGGGTGCCTTTGTACCCGAGCAGCATACTGATTTTATATTTACCGCAATTGGCGAAAGTTTTGGGTTTTGGGGCACCACTCTCCTCTCATTGCTCTACCTTACCTTACTGCTGGTGATTATAAATACAGCAGAACGACAGCGAAGTACTTTCAGCCGGGTGTACGCCTATGGGGTGGCTTCGGTTATCTTTTTCCATGTACTGGTAAATATGCTGATGACCGTGGGTCTGGCACCGGTTATCGGGATTCCGTTGCCACTAATCAGCTATGGTGGGTCTTCGCTGCTTACTTTTACCATCCTTATTTTTATATTGGTGCGGCTGGATGCCGACCGGCAGATGATTGTTCGGTAGTCCTCCTTTTTACCCCAAAATAATACCTGGGATTTTTCCGGATTTTTCTAAAAGCACTTCTTTTTTTGTATCCCCTCATCATACAAACAGTATCTCTTCCCAATGGTCCGGTGCGGCTGTATGTGCCCGAACCGAAAGCAACAGAAAGCCTTTACAAAAAGGCAAAACAACTTGATGCTTCTACACTTTTCCCTTTTTGGGCAAAAATCTGGCCTTCCTCGGTGGCTATGGCTACCTTTTTACAAACTCAACCTAAATGGGTAACCGGGCGCAAGGCGGCCGAGTTTGGAGCGGGACTGGGATTGCCTTCACTAGCTATTGCTCCTATGGCAAAAAATATCTGGTGCAGCGATCATGCTTTTGAGGCTAAATCCACCATACAAAAAAGTATTGAACTTCATGCCTTTGGCAACATGGAAGCCCATGTTTGCGACTGGAAAAACTTTACTGCTTGTGGCGAACCTCAAGTGGTATTGATGAGTGATGTAAATTATGCCCCCGAGGCTTTTCCCGACCTGGAGAAACTGCTGGATTATTTTATGGGTAAAGAGATCCCGGTAATCCTTAGCACGCCGCAACGATTGATGGGTAAACCCTTTTTGCAAAAAATAATGCCTTGGGTAGTTTTGCAAGAGGAAATGGAAATTGGAAGGGACAAAGAGCGGATCAGTTTGTTTGTATTGGGGTGATTAATGGATGAAAGCAACGAATAAAATAAGTTTAGGGCAAGCATAAAAAGCAACCTTTTGTTATCTCTAAAATTATTCGCCCAAGGCTTCATCAAACTCCTGCTTTTTAGTTAACAGGTTAAAAAATGTTTTTGCTTGCAAATAAGCAAATGATTGGCTCCACAGACATTTTGGAGGACAACAATAGCTGTATCCTTTTTTAGGACTGGGTTTAGGGCAACAGAAAAGCTGTAAATAAAATAGTGTGTTTACTGAAACAGCACAATTGTTGCTAAAAATTACAAATTATTCCTTTTACGGCGTAGGCGCCTTCAAACCACCCCATCCTTTTTTATGTACTTTTGCCACTTCTTACTTAAACAGAATACTATAAGCTACCCCATTTTTTAAATATGAAAATTACCCCGTTGAGTGAAGGCACTTTTACCATTGGCATGGACAAGGTATTTGTACCGTTTAAAGAAAATGATTCGGTGAGCGGACGTGCTACAGGCAGTCTGCTGGTGGAAGTACAGCCCTTTTGCGTGGTTACGAGCCGCGATGTAATTTTACTCGATGCCGGGCTGGGTTTTAATGTAAACGGTGAACCCCAAATTGTAAAAAACCTGAAAGCAGCAGGCATTCAACCCGAACAAGTAACAAAAGTACTGATGAGCCATTTGCATAAAGACCATGCCGGTGGGGTAAGTCAACGCGATAAATATGGTGAATTTGACCGTGCTTTTGATAACGCAGTGTATTTTGTACAACGACGCGAATTTGAATATGCCATGGATACAGGATTTCCCTCCTTCTTTCCGGATGAACTTTCTTTTTTTGAACATGACCGGAATGTATTTTGGCTGGATAATGATAACGGAACCATAGACAATTATATCCGCTACGAAATGCATGGCGGACATAGCCCATACCATCAGGCTTTCTGGATTGAAGAGGATAGCGAGATTGTATTTTTTGGAGGCGATAACGCCCCACAGCTTAATCAAATGAAGAGCCGCTTTGCCGCCAAATATGATTTTGATGGCAAAAAAGCCATGGAGCTACGGCAGGGTTGGTGGGAGGACGGTCAACACGAAGGCTGGACGTTTTTATTTTACCACGATGTGAAACACCCGGTAGTTGCAGCCAAAGCAATGGGTTGATAGACAGCTTTTTACTCCCTTCTTTAAGGAACCTTTTTAAATACGATGGCCCCGTTAAACTCAGGGTGCTTATTTTTGCATCCTTAAAGCGACATAAATACCGGAATGAATCAAACTGCCACTACCATACAGCACAACGAAAGTGTGCCTAGCGACCGTAAAAAAATTATTGTACTAGGCAGCGGCCCCAACCGCATAGGACAAGGTATAGAATTTGACTATTGCTGCGTACACGGCCTGCTGGCCATTAAGGAGTGCGGGTACGAAGCAATTATGATAAACTGTAACCCCGAAACCGTAAGTACCGATTTTGATGTAGCGGATAAGCTTTATTTCGAACCGGTTTACTGGGAGCACCTTTGGGAAATAATAGAATTGGAAAAACCCGAAGGCGTAATTGTACAGTTGGGTGGTCAAACTGCTCTAAAGCTCGCTAAAAAACTGCACGAACGGGGCATAAAGATCATTGGTTCGAGCTTTGACAGTATGGATATTGCCGAAGACCGGGGTCGTTTTAGCGATCTTCTGAAAGAATTGAGTATTCCTTACCCCAACTATGGAATAGCCCACAGCACTGATGATGCTATAGAAGTAGCTGCACAAGTAGGCTATCCGGTATTGGTGCGCCCTTCGTATGTATTGGGTGGCCAAAGAATGCGGATTGTAATCAACGACGAAGAATTGGAAAAAGCCGTTGTGAGCCTGCTGAAACATATTCCCGGAAATAAAATCCTGATTGACCATTTTCTTGATCGTTGTCAGGAGGCCGAAATAGACGCCATATTTGATGGGGAAAACTTTCATGTGATGGGTGTGATGGAGCATATAGAACCCGCTGGTATCCATAGTGGAGACAGCAATGCTGTATTACCTGCCTTCAACCTGACTCCACTTGAGGTAACCACTATGGAGTTTTATAGTGAAAAAATTGCAAGAGCACTCAACATCAAGGGGCTCATCAATATTCAGTTTGCCATTAAGGAGGGTACAGTATATGTAATTGAAGCCAACCCAAGGGCAAGCCGTACCACACCTTTTATAGCCAAAGCATATGGCATCCCTTACCTGAATATTGCCACCAAAATCATGATAGGTTCGCACAAACTTACTGATTTCACTTATGTAAAGAAATTGGAAGGGTTTGCTATAAAAGAACCCGTTTTTAGTTTTGATAAATTCCCTAACGTAAATAAAGAATTGGGACCCGAAATGAAAAGCACCGGGGAAGCCATCCGCTTTATAAAAGACCTCCGCGATCCGTATTTCCGGAAATTGTACAAGGAGCGGAGTATGAATTTGAGTAAGTAAA
>JBBQXO010000115.1:0-14482 GCA_038209595.1 Chitinophagales bacterium | reverse complement strand
AAAACCTGCAGATGATAATCACCCATTCAGATAAGGTAAAGAATTTTATTTCTGTCCTAGATTGTAGCTATACTTATTTTTTCAATATGTAGGAGGTATGTCTTTTTACATAGGGATTTCCCACATTTCTAATCCTGCTCCCTTAACTAACCCATCCTTGAGTTAAGTAATATTAGGCTTTGCCTTTGTATTTGAAGGAGTAGCGCTATTTTTTGCATTAGAAAATTTTAAAAAGCAAAAAAGGAACAATTGGTACTTGAAGACTATTAAACTAACTAAAGCTACTGAAAGCTTTGCCATGATTTTGGTAGATGCGTGTGAATTGGTAGATTTGCACTTAGCTTTTGTTGGTTTATTTCTTGGCTATTATTGGAATGATACCCGATATGATGCATATGCATCTGTACTCATCGGCCTTTTACTTGCAATAATAGCGGGGGTGTTGATCCAGGAAAATAAGGCTTACTTATTGAAGAAGGTGCGAATCCCGAATTATCGGATAGTATTTTAAAAATTGTGCATGCCGATGAGGCAGTATCTAATGCAAAAATGCCGTTAACCATGTATTTTGATCCGTTGTATTTTTCAAATAATTGTCGATTAAAACATTTATTTTTCTCTGTTATTTAATTCTTAGATTGTCATAATGTACAAATCAATATATTGAAACTTAATTTTTTTTTGAGTTAATTCTGTTCTTAGTTAAATAAATACCTTTTGCTGTTCTTTGGTTTTTTTGGAAATTAGAAATCGACTATCAAAGTGACCTGACTAAAACCGTCCCTGTTATTTAAAAATCGTCGCACAAAGAACCACCAAATCTTCATTATTATTTGAAAGATTGATCCATTTGCTGATTTGATTTTATAAAAAAATATGACTATTCATTTCTGTAAAAAATACAAAGCATATTTCTTGATTGCATTTGAATTATATTATTGGGCAGACAATCCCCCATCAATTACCTGCGTTGTCCCAGTGATGTATTGGCTATCATCGCTTGCAAGAAATAAAACTAATTTGGCAATTTCAATTGGTTCAGCATAGCGTTTTAAAGGAATTGTGGCTTCAAATAATTTTTGTACTTCTTCGGCATTTCCTTCCGATGCACCTTCTTCAATGGATCGCATCATTCTATTATTTACAGGGGAAGGATTTACGGAATTTACTCGAATTTTGCGTGGAGCTGCTTCAATAGCCGTGCTTCGCATTATACCCACTACAGCATGTTTGCTAGTTATATAGGCGCTCATATCAGCAGAGCCTAAAATTCCAGCAACTGATGAAGTCATGATGATGCTGCCGCCGTCCTTCATTTGAGGTAATACATATTTATTGCCCAACCACATTCCTTTTACATTAACTGCAATAACTTGGTCAAAAATTTCTTCGGGGTACTCTGTAATCGGTTGTACATCACCCTCAATACCAGCATTGTTGAAAAAGACATCAATTTTTCCAAATATCTTTACTGTTTCACTAATATATCGCTCCACTTCAACTGCTTTTGAGACATCGGCAACACAGTATTTGACGTGCTGACTATTTAATTCCTCAACTGCTGTTTTTAGTGAATCCTCGCCAACGTCAATCAACATTACTCTAGCCCCTTCTTCTAAAAATAATTTTGCGGTAATTTTTCCAATACTACCAGCACCTCCTGTAATAATAGCTATTTTATCTTCTAGTTTTTTCATTTTACATTTTTATGATGAATTACTTATATAATTTTATATTCGCTCTTTATTACTTTTTCTTTTCCTTTATAACTTCCTTTAAAATATTGGACATAAAACATATTTTATTAACCTGCCTATCATCAATTTTCTGTTCATGTTATTGACTTAATAAGGCGCGTATTATTTAAATAAAAATCATGTTTTTACAATTCAAATCGACCAATCTCGTATTTTGTTCTATTCGTACACTAAGGGTGCAATTCCATGTGTCATCAAATAATTTTGAATTTATTCGACTTCAACGGTGGAAAAAATATTTATACTCATTTCAACTTCGTATATTTTTTTATCTGAATATAAAAATACTATTTGGGTATAATATCAAATTTTTGATACTCAAAGGTCAACGCGCTACATGTTGGTCAAATTTTTATTAGAGATTAAAATAAGATAATTATGTGCATACATATGCAATCATATTTAATTACCTCCCTTATCTCTAAAAATTAAAAAATATTTTTTGTTGTTTTAAGATATTAAAATATAATAACAATACAAAAATGACTTAATTTATTTGGGAAATTGTTACATAATTCATAGAATATGTTATACTTTTCACACTTTTTTTCTATATTATGGAAGTTCTTATTGGTACGTATGGTACGGATAATATTTTAAATCTAATAAATAAACCACTTTTCTTTAAATAGAAATGCAATTTTAAAATATTTAATATAATATTTTTTTAGAAAAAAAATTTGTTGATTTTCTGGTTACTTTTCTTATTTTTGGTATAAGTAAAAATAAGGTTGATGGTTAAAATTATCTGCAACGATGTTTTTTACATTTTAAAATCAATTAATTATTTATTTTAGAACTTAAATGTATAAATAGTAATTTTAAAAAGTATAAATATGATATTCTTCCTCTGCAAGTGAATATATTGGTGATCATAATATTTTTTTTTGCAACAATAATATTAGGATTATGGTTATTATAACAGATTTATAATACAAGTAAATTGGATCACTCAATCAATAAAAATGAAACATAAAGATTTTATAGGTATTGTTCCTATACAATATACCGGGGAGGAAATTGATGCTGAATATTTTGTTATATTACAAAATGAAAAGGAAGCTATTTTCTTTTATGAGGTAGTAAAAGAAAGGTTGTTGAATGTGAATAACTGGCATAAGATAGCCGGGAATTTTACTGCTAAATTTTTACTAACAGATACAAATGGTGAAAATTTGAACAGGAATGTTCAACAAGGAGATTATCTAAAAATTGATATTCCTGGCCCTGGCAGTTCTGAAGGTGATGGTTTTGATTGGGTATTCGTTGAAGATGTAAAGGAAGTAGATAAGGGAGATATGCAGGCTGTAGGGTTTAGAGTACGACCATCTAGAAACCCTTTGGGTAAAAAAAATGAAACTGCCCATTTTTATTCACATGAAGCTACAAGTAATTTTTTGGTAGCACGTGAAGGTGCAACATTAAGAACGCAAATTATTGACCGCAATATCAAACACAATGCTAACGTAGAATCATTAACAGATAAAATTCGTGACATTGCTACAGGCATCATTGCAATAGGGATATTTTCCAAAATGCAATGGCAATCCCTTGTAGAGGGTTTAGTCAATATACGTAGCCCTATAGCTGATTATAAACCCCCGTAACAATTTATCAATTAGTAGTATTTAGCAATACAGATGAATATTTCTAATTATAGATTCTTCATTTGGTTTAAAACTGCTTCTCCAATTATATATAAGAATTATTCTGATGGCTAAGATATTTATGAATTAAATCGTTAATCCAAATCCATTGTCTTTAATTTTCTGTTATTCCAATTAGATGGAGATTGAATTATAGTGGTTTCTGCTATTTGACGGCATGAAAAAGAAATTGGTTATGTTTGAATTTTCAATGGAAAAGCATTTTGACGGATGAAGATATGGTTCAACGCATCATTGATTTACGGTTACAGGAGTTTTATTTAAGGAAAATTCACCCATTATTACTTAATATTTTTAAAATGTGGCTATTAAAATTTTTTTTAATGCAATACGCTTTTCTTAATAATCATTCGAATTTATTGAAGAGGAGAAAGAAGTTATTCCAGATTTAATAGGAATTCTTCAGCATCTTTCTAGCTCAGTTTTATTTTAAACAATTAATTTTATAATCTTTCATTACAATATTTTTATAGAAGCCGATGCCTCATCAGAAATAAAAATTAAAAAATAAAACTAGGTTGGTTCTTTTTGTATAAGATGAATTTTGTAGTATTTGTAATGGTTGTATGGTGGTGGGTTGTCGATGTTGTACGATTTAGAAGGTTAAAAGTGTTTCTTAATAAGGTCCATGCCTCCGTAATGTTGCTTAACAAATAAATGATATTTCTTTTTTGTATATTCAGGAAGCTATAATTCTCATATTTAATTCTATAATTTTTGATAATGGATAATTCAGGAAGCAAATTGCCGATATATGCTGCTATTGCTGCTAACCTTGCCATAGCCATCGCTAAATTTGTCGCAGCAAGTTTTAGCGGTAGTTCGGCTATGGTTTCAGAGGGTATTCACTCCTTGGTAGATACTGGAAATGGTGGTTTACTTTTATTAGGTATACATAAAAGCAAAAAACCTGCTGATGATAATCATCCATTTGGGCATGGTAAAGAACTTTATTTCTGGTCTTTGATTGTAGCTATACTTATTTTTTCAATTGGTGGAGGTATGTCTTTTTACAAAGGGATTTCCCACATTTCTAATCCTGCTCCCTTAACTGATCCAACCTGGAGTTACGTAGTATTAGGCTTAGCCTTTGTATTTGAAGGTGCAGCGTTATTTTTTGCATTAAAAAATTTCAAAAAGCAAAAAGGGAACTATACTTACTGGAAGGCCATTAAACTAAGTAAAGATCCCGGGAGCTTTGCTGTGATTTTAGAAGATTTTGCTGCTCTGTTAGGTTTGCTGGTAGCTTTTGCTGGCTTATTTCTTGGCCACTATTTTAACGATGCAAGGTATGATGCTTATGCATCTGTTTTGATCGGTGTTTTACTTGCAATAATAGCGGGGGTATTGGCAAAAGAAAGTAAAGGCTTGCTAATAGGAGAGGGTGCAAATCCGGAAATGTCGAATAGTATTATAAAAATTGTGCATTCTGATGAGGCGGTAGATAAAGCAAAAAAACCATTAACCATGTATTTTGGTCCTAACGAAGTTTTTTTAGCAATTGATATCCGGTTTAAGAAAAACCAATCTTCTCTCGAAATAGAGAAGGCCGTATGCAGACTTGAAAAAGATATTCGTCATTCCCATCCTATAGTTAAAAGAATTTTTATTGAGACGAGTAGTTTTACAGAAAGTAAAACCATTGGATAAATAAGGGGATATTTTTTTACAGGAAATTTTCTCAGGTTACTAACTTGATTTGTATTTAAATTTTGTCAGTCCCTCCATTTGGCAGACTGTGCAAACAGGTAAAATTTCCTCGTTATCCATATTTTGCCAACACTGCCTAACGGTAGGTAGACAGCTGGTATGCAAGGATGTATATCAGTTCGTTGTGTTTTCATGTTTGATAATTTTTCGGTAACCCTTGCAAGGAAAGAACATTATGGTCACTTAAATGAGGCATTTTAAGGGACTTTCCTCCATAATGGAAAACTATTAGTGGATCGGACGACCTGAACTTATCTCTGTGATTGTAAGGACCGGGGCAGGGTGTAAAATTATTTTATTTAATAAATTGGTGGGCGATATTTTAGGGCGACTCAATAAGTTTCTGAAAGTATTCTTTATTACCTCTTTTGAGTTTAAGTTCTCTGACAAGCATTTCTCTTTTGGTGGGCAGTTCTTCTACATATACCAAATCCCATGGTGTTTTATTCTTGGTGTACATACATAGTCCATTGTTATGTTCAACCAGTCTTTCTGCTGGCCGGGTCGAAGAACCTTTGTAGAAGGTGCCATCTTGCAGGCTTTTAAGTATATAGACGTAGAATGGCATAAATGCAAAAGCCCCTGACAAGCAGGGGCATTGCGGACCGGATTGTAGAGAGGACTCGAACCCGTCTCTACGATTGTAGAGACCGTAACAGGGCGGCAAATTATTTTATTTAATAAATTGGTGGGCGTTATTTTTGGGAGATTCAATAAGTTTCTGAAAGTATTCCTTATTGCCTCTTTTGAGTTTAAGTTCTATGACAAGCATTTCTTTTTTGGTGTGCAGTTCTTCTACATATACCAAATCCCATGGTATTTTGTTTTTGGTGTACTTACATAGTCCATTGTTATGTTCAACCAGTCTTTCTGATGGCCGGGTCGAAGAACCTTTGTAGAAGGTGCCATCTTGCAGGTTTTGGAGTATATAGACGTAGAATGGCATAAATGCAAAAGCCCCTGACAAGCAGGGGCATTGTCTCTACGGATTGTAGAGAGGACTCGAACCCGTCTCTACGATTGTAGAGACCGTAACAGGGCGGCAAATAGCTTTATTTGATAAATTGATGGACAATATTTTTGGGCGATTCAATAAGTTTCTGAAAGTATTCTTTATTACCTCTTTTGAGTTTAAGTTCTCTGACAAGCATTTCTCTTTTGGTGGGCAGTTCTTCTACATATACCAAATCCCATGGTGTTTTATTCTTGGTGTACCTACATAGTCCATTGTTATGTTCAACCAGTCTTTCTGCTGGCCGGGTCGAAGAACCTTTGTAGAAGGTGCCATCTTGCAGGCTTTTAAGTATATAGACGTAGAATGGTATAAATGCAAAAGCCCCTGACAAGCAGGGGCATTGCGGACCGGACGGGACTCGAACCCGCGACCTCCGCCGTGACAGGGCGGCATTCTAACCAACTGAACTACCGATCCAAAATTTTCAAAAGAACTAATATATTTAAACCACCTCGAACCCGTCTCTACGACTGTAGAGACCGTGACAGGGTGGCATTCTGACCAATTTCACTATTGATCAAAATATTTGAAACTCAAGACCTTTGTTACCAATTATCGAAAATTTAATATAAGACAATGATTTTCAAGAACTTAAAGATTCCCTTATCATGTCCTTTTTCTCTGATTGGAGTGCAAAAATAAGCGCATTTTTCATTCTACCAAATTTTTTAAAATAAGTTTCAGTCAATTTCAATAATGGGTAGAAAACCTATGCATTGAATGGTGCTTTAAAATGCTTTATAATCCTTTAAATTATTGGGGTTTAAAAAATCCAATGTCCTTAAATATTATTACACTACTAAAGTTTGCAGTTTTTCCCTTTCCCTAAGAGAATCGGAAATAATTTTCCGCATGATCTTCGTATTTTATTTGAATTCAAGGGTAAACCTCCAAAAAACCTGAATAAATCCAACTTTACTCCTCATTTGGTCCAAAAGGAGAGTAGTCTTCCAAAAGGTTTTTTTAGTTTTCGGGATTGGATTTATTTTTTTCACATGCCGATGAATATCCTATATGCCAAGTATTTTAACGCAGAAAAATAGCATTACCTTCCAAAGCGGTAATGCTCCGTTAAGGGATTCGCTTTGCCCTCAAGCAAATCAGTAATTATTTCCATACCCTGAATGGAGAATGTAATACCGTTGCCACCAAAACCAAGAACAAAAAGCGCATTTTCATATTCGGGAGATTTACCTATATAGGGTAACCCATCTTTCGTTGTACCAAAAGTGCCACCCCAACTATAATCTTCAATAAAATGTACATTGGGCAGGATCTTTTTCAAATTTTTAATCAACTTATCCGTTTTTTTCTCTTTTATTTTTTGCTGGAAAAATGAAAAATTATTAGATGAATCCTCTCCTCCTACAAGCAATCTGCCGTCATCGGTAGTGCGTAAGTAAAGGTAAGGATCATTGGTATCCCATACCAGGGTTTTATTGAGCTTTTTAGGAACATTAATTGCCTGTTCACTCACGCAGGCATAAGTATAAAAAAGTTTTGCCACATCCTCTTTAAGAAATTTTGTTGTTTCAAAGCCAGTACAAAAAATAATTTTATTGGTGCTAACTATATACTCATCTATGGTTGTAATTAAAGGTTTTCCCTGATTGATTTCAAAATGTTTAATCTCCGTTTGATCATAAACTTTCATTCCCCGTTTAACATTCAATTTTATTAATTCATGCGCCAGTTTATAGGCATCTACACTAGCCCCACATGCTGACAAAATAGCACCATTACAAACAATTTCATAATCCTTAAGTACATTTTCAGGGCTAAGCCATTGCACCCCAAGGTTATGCTTATTTCTTATTTCAAATTCCTTTTTCAAACTTGTAGCAGCCTTTTTACTGTGCGCTATATAGAGTGATTTTTTTCTTTCAAAACCGCAGCCAATACTATTTTTATTTAAAATATTTTCTAATGTTGAAATTGCCTGAACCCCGGCCTTATAGCATTCTGCGGCTTCCGTTTCACCGATCATTTCGGCTAATTCATAGAGTGGAACATCTATCTCATACTGCAGCATGCTTGTCGTTGCCGAAGTACTTCCTTGTCCTATATCCCGTCGATCAAGCAAGGTAACTTTGTATCCTTTTTCCATTAATGCATGGGAAATAAGAGCGCCAGTAATGCCTCCACCCATAACCACTATATCAGCTTCTATGTTTTCCTGCAAAGAAGGATAGCTATTAAGAATGCCGTTTTTAACCAACCAGAATGATTCGAATGTTCTTAACCTCATAATTTGGTTTTTTATTGCTAATTTACACTTTCAAGATAAGAATAAAAGGATTACTTAACATTAATTTTACAGCTAAATAAAAATTTATTTAGTTACTTATATTTAATTTTTAAAAGTAGTCTTTTTACGCAAAAAAATTTGCATCTTTTTTAATAGACAAATGAACTTTATGAAAAACGGAGCAATGATTCAATTTTTTCACTGGTACACACCAGCAAATATGCTGTGGAAGAAAGTTAAGGATAAGGCTAAATATTTAGCAGACCTGGGAATTACCGCTGCCTGGCTACCCCTGCCTACAAAGCATCCGCAGGCGCCTCGAGTGTAGGGTACGATGTTTATGATATTTATGACCTTGGCGAATTTGACCAGAAAGGAAGTGTACATACAAAGTACGGATCAAAGGAACAATATCTTCAAGCTGTAAAGGCATTGCAAAATGAGGGTATTCAAACTATTGTAGATGTAGTGTTGAATCATAAAGCCGGTGGTGATGAAGTGGAAAAAGTGATGGCGGTAAAAATACATGAAGAAGCTCGAAATGAGATCATTTCGGAACCCGAAGAAATAGAGGCATTTACAAAATTTCACTTTCCGGGACGTGAAGGTTTGTATTCAGATTTTATATGGGATAGCCAATGTTTTAGTGGGGTAGATTACAATCATTTGACAAAGGAAACGGCTATTTTTAAATTTCTAAGTGAATACGGCGATCAATGGGACGAAACGGTTAATGATGAAAAGGGCAATTACGACTACCTTCTGTTCTGTGATATTGAGTTCCGAAATCCTGCTGTTTATGATGAATTGGCAAAATGGGGAAAGTGGTACCATGATACGATTCAATTTGATGGTGTAAGACTTGACGCTGTAAAGCATATTCCTCCTAAGTTTTTCAACGAATGGTTGGCTAGCTTACGCAAAGAAACAGGCAAAGAAATTTTTGCTGTTGGGAAGCTTGATTTGCTTCTGAAATATATCGAGGTTAAAGAGGGTAACATGACTTTGTTTGATTCTGCGCTACATGCTAAACTTCATGAAGCTTCTTTGCAGGGCAGTGATTTTAATATGTCTTCAATATTGGATGATACCCTAAGGCTATGCCCGATAAGGCCATTACAGTTACTGATAATCATGATACACAACCTTTACAGGCATTGGAAGCTCCTGTAGAAGCTTGGTTTAAGCCATTATCTTATGCATTGATTTTATTGAGACAAGAAGGATATCCCTGCGTTTTTTACCCGGATCTTTTTGGGATAACTTACAAAGACAAAGGGGTAGATGGAAATGAGCATGAAATATTTTTAAATAAGGTGGACGGTATTGAGGAATTATTACGAAGCAGAAAAAATAATGCTTTCGGGTTGCAACGGGACTATTTTGATCATCCCAATTGTATAGGATGGACTAGGGAAGGGGATGACAAACATGTTGGGTGCGCTGTAATTATGAGCAACGGGGAGGCTGAGTCCAAGTTGATGGAAGTTGGTATGAGATACGCTGGGAAAAATTTCTTAGATACGTTAAATAAAAGAAATGAAATGGTGAATATTAATGAAGAGGGCTGGGGTGATTTCTTGTGTGCTGCAGGATATGTTTCTGTATGGATAGAACATATTAGTTGATTGAAGATTTGATTTCATTTCGCTAGTTTTAAATTGGTGTTTTTACGTGTCATTTGGTTCAAAAGGAGCGCTGTCTGCCAACAGGTTTTCTGATTGGTCTGCAGGAATTTGCTCCGCCTTTTTCAATTGTCGTTGAATGGCTCTCGTACGAATGCCCATTACATCATCTAGTTGCCCCAATCCGGTATGGATATTTTTCTGTGCTTTCTCCAGCAGGCCGCCAAAGTTTTCAAATTCTTTTTGTACCGAGGCCAGCACTTTCCATACTTCACTGCTTCTTTTTTGCAGGGAGAGCGTTCTGAAACCCATCTGAAGGCTGTTGAGGATAGCCATCAGGGTAGTGGGGCCGGCAATGGTAATTTTATACTCATTGCGCAATACATCCACAAGGCTGCTGCGACGTATTACCTCTGCGTAAATGCTTTCAAAGGGTAAAAACAAGATGGCAAAGTCTGTGGTATGGGGCGGATCGATATACTTGTCACGGATATCCCGGGCCATTTTTTTTATGGTATTTTCCAGCAGTTTAGTGGCTTCTTCAATTTCGGCAGGTATGGCATTTTCATAAGCCTGTAACAGGTGTTCGTAGGTTTCCTTGGGAAATTTGGCATCTATGGGTAAATAAATAAAATGACCCTCGTCTTCACTTCGTCCGGGCAGTTTAATTGCAAATTCCACTGGATCACTGCTACCCATTTTTGTGCGTACATTGGCTTCGTATTGGTTGGGTGCAAGCATCTGCTCCAGCAACATAGCCAACTGTATTTCGCCTACACCACCGCGTAGCTTTACATTGCTTAATACTTTTTTAAGCCCTCCTACATCGCTTGCAAGGGTCTGCATTTCGCCAAGTCCTTTTTGTACTTCAATGAGCTGCTTTCCCACCGTTTCAAAACTTTGCCCAAGCCTTTCACTGAGTGTCTTCTCCAGCTTTTCTTCAACTGTCATTCTGATGCCCTCGAGTTTGGTTTCGGTGCTTTTTACGAGTTCGTTTTGTTTAGGATCCATCATTCCAAATTTCTCGGTCTGTACTTCATTAAAGGAACGGATATTTTTATCAAGTGTATTTTGAAAATCTATAAAGGCTACTACAAGGGCTTCCCGCATCAGTCGGGCATCTTCCTTTACCTGATGCTGTATTTTTTCAAGCTGCAGGTTGTTTCCTCCAGAGAAATCCCGCAGGTTTTGGGATAATTCTTCCCGGTTTAATTTTTGATTGCTCTCTGTACGGATGGTGAGTTGACTGATTTTCTCCTCTAGCGTTTTATTTACTTCCCGAAGGTTTTCAATCATTTGAGCGGATAAGTTTTGCAGGGTCCCTTGCAGTTCAGCACGATTTTCCCGGGAGAGGTTATTCAGCTCTTCCCGGTTGATTCTGAAATCTTCCTTCAGGGTGAATTCAATTTTGGAGAGGGCAGTTTGCAGGTTGTTGATCTGACTTATCAGCAGGTTCCAATCTTTGTTATTTGATTTTGGAAGTATGAATTGCAGGAGTATGACAATCAGAATGCCTGCCAAACATAAAAGGAGCAGTAGGGTAGTGTCCATAAAATTCCTATTAAATGGTCGATTCCATATTTAATTTAATGAGTTCTTGCAAAATAAGCAATGCCTTTCAATTAAGGGTTTTGATTATGATGCATTCAGGGCAAAATGATTCTGGAATGTACAAATTATAGAAGGATCACACAGCAGCATACAGTATATATAAAGTGGGGCTTGCAGTTAAGGTTATATTTGCCTATTGTTTTTCTTGATTGCTGAACTATGCCCGGTATAGGGGTTATCAATGGCAACATTTTATTAAATAAAAAAATACATATTTATGATTCCGGTAAAAGCTTTTGCAGCCATGAATGCCACCGACCCTTTGGTGCCTTATTCTTTTGAAAGAAGAGCGCTGCGCGGGGACGATGTACAAATTGGTATTGAGTATTGTGGCGTTTGCCATAGTGACCTGCACTCGGTAAAAAGCGAGTGGGGCCCAGGTATGTATCCGATGGTGCCAGGCCATGAAATTGTGGGTAAAGTACTGGCTGTAGGAGATCGGGTTACCCGTTATAAAGTAGGAGATACAGTTGGCGTGGGTGTTATCATTGATAGTTGCAATACCTGTAAACCTTGTCAAGATAACTACGAGCAATATTGTGCTGAAGGGGCTACCTTAACTTATGGGGTTTATGAGCGGGATGGGGTTTCCGTAGCACACGGTGGTTATTCCTCTCAAATTGTTACCAAAGAAAAGTTTGTACTGAAAGTCGACTCCAAACTTGATTTGGGTGCTGTTGCGCCGCTGCTTTGTGCTGGTATAACAACTTACTCACCGCTTCGCTTTGCAGGCGTTAAGGCAGGCATGAAGGTTGCTGTAGCAGGCCTTGGGGGTTTGGGGCATATGGGAGTGAAATTTGCGGCTGCATTTGGGGCGGAGGTGAGTGTTATCAGTACATCCAAAAATAAGGAAGAAGATAGCAAGCGTTTAGGTGCAACCCATTTTATCATTTCAAAAGATCCGAAGCAAATGAAAAAATATGCTGGTTATTTTGATGTGATCCTCGATACCGTAAGTGCTGCTCATGACTATACCCCATACCTTGACTTATTGGGGCTTGAAGGGCGCCTGATGATTGTGGGCTTACCAATAGAGGTTCCGGAAGTTTCTCCTTTCTCCCTGATCCGTAACCGCAGGAGCATTACAGGCTCTATGATTGGCGGTATGCAAGAAACGCAGGAGATGCTGGACTTTTGTGCTGAACACAATATTGTAAGTGATGTAGAAATGATCCGGATGGATCAGATAAATGAAGCCTACGAGCGTTTATTGAAAAGCGATGTGAAATATCGGTTTGTAATTGATATGGCAACACTTTAATTTATGAACATATCTATAATAAAAAAGCCGCTTCATTTGAAGCGGCTTTTTTATTATAAAATTTAAAAACTATTAATTCACTTTGGTCAATTTAATGGTTTCGTTTAAACCACCACCCATTACAGAGATATTGTATTCACCTGATGCCATATTCATCAGTTTCAACTCAAAATGGTTAATGCCTTTATTAAACTGTGCATTGATGTTTTGAATCTGACGACCTAATGCATCTCTCATAATGATAGCACCTTTACCATTTTCCGGAGCATCTACAACGAGCTTGGTTGTTGTTCGTGCAGGATTAGGGAAGGCTGTAACAGATTTTCCAAGACCATCTACAGAAAGTTTACGAACTGCACTTTTTGTTTGTGTACCATCCCGGTCGGTTTGGTTGATCTGATAGAAAACTTCTCTTGATCCCAATTTGCTCAGGCTCAAATCTGATGTTTGGTAAGTATTGTCACTTCTTCCATTTTGTAAAGCATTTACACGTTGAACATTTTGAAAATTGCGACCGTCTGTGCTGCGAAGTACTTCGAAATGTGAATTCTTTTCATCGGCGCTCACATCCCATGATAGACGAGCGTCATCGCCAGATTTCATAGCGTAGAATGATTTGAATTCTACAGGGAGAACAACATCGCTTAGGGGAACAAAAGAAAAACCAGATTCAAAAGTGCCATTGACCGATCCGGGACCATAAAATTGAGTAGGTCTGTTTACTGTTTGTGTACCATTAAGTGCCATATAGAAATAACTCTGACCGTCAGTTCCTCCATCGGGGTAGGAGGATAGTCGTACAGTTGAACTAACATCAAACGGACCATCTTTAAATACGATATCTGCAATTTCATATTCAATTCCTGCAATATAATTAACTGTAGGGCCAGCACCAGCGCCATCACCAATAAATGTCCAGTTTCTAAAATTTGAACCATCTGCAGTCTGTGTTGTGGCGACATCATTTGCCAAGATATAAGTTAACCCTACTACATTGCTAATAACACTTGCGTTTGGAGCAGGCGCTACAGCGACAGGCACTGATATAGCAAATTGACAGGAGCTAAATTGCCCCGCATAATTAACAAGTGGCCTAATTACAAATTTTAAAACATTATTTTGGCCTGGTACTTTTTTGATCGTAGCCTGAAATACATCTACTTGAGCAAAAGTTACTAAAGAAATAATTCCAAAGGACAATAGAGATAAAATCTTTTTCATATAAAAATCTTGAAGGTTAAAATTTATTAATTAGTTAGTTACCAGGTAATGACTGAGACTTAATGATTGCTTGATTTCCACCCAATGGCTGAGATAGTAGGAAGTCTTTATCATTACTTATCCCAGAATATCGAACATTTTTATTCATGTTTAAATCACCTTGACTATAAACATTAGAGTTGATACTAGCTTGGTTTCCTGATAATATTGTACCTAGTAAATAGTCTTTATCATTAGAGATACCGGCATATCTGGTATTTGTATTGAAATTTCCATTTCCACCATATAACAGATTCACATTACCACCTGTTCTTACATAGTTCGTATTAGCCGTTCCAAACAAACTTCCTGTTGGTAAAGCGGTCAG
>JBBQXO010000114.1:0-14497 GCA_038209595.1 Chitinophagales bacterium | reverse complement strand
TTTACTTTTTTGCGAAATGCAGTTCCAAAAAGTCGAATATCAAATCAAAATGCTTTAATGGTTCTGCATGTCCGCCTTCAATTGCAATGTGTTGGAAGGGGAATTTGAAATGATTGGCTTTAAGTCTTGCTATCATCTTTTCAGCCATGGGTGTTGAAGGGCATACCTCATCCTTTGTAGCGGAAAGCAATAGGATAGAGCCATTAATAAGCTCTACTTTTATCGAGGCTTTTTCTGCTGCTAAGGTATCTTGTAGCATGGCTTCAAAGGATCCTCTTAAATCGCGCTTCCTCATAAAAGGAACGGCTGCTTCATTTACTGGCACAAAGGGTAATTCCTTTTCTGCATAGGTCCAGGTGGATGTGGTAAAGTGACTTGTATTGCCCGGGAAAACGGTATTGCTTGCCACAAGACCTACTACACAGGTGATGTCCTTATAGTAACTTCCCAATAGCAAGGCAAGGTCTCCCCCTCTTGAACCACCTACTATGGCGATTTTTCTTTTGTTTACCTTCCTGTTCTTTGTTGCTGTTACAATGGCATTATGCACATCTTCAATGGCTATTTTTTGCAGGGTATCGGGGGTTCCGTTTGCCCTGAAATAGCCAATGGCTAAAAAGGCATAGCCCTGTTCAATAAATTGTTCTCTTGTTTTTTTCCAATAGTTGCTTGACCAGGCATTACCACCCTCCGAACCGCCAAGCCCAACAATTAAAGGTTGTTTGTTGCCTTTTCCAAGATATAATATGCTCTCAACATGGGGAGTTGATAGTATGGTTTGCGAAAAAGTACCAAACGAGATAAGGAGCGATAGAGCGAAAAGGATGGCTATTAATTTTTGCTTTTGTTACATTTTTAATTTGTAATGCAAAACTGGAAATTTTAATCGACATAACTTTTGACCTATATCAAAAAATCATCTTTTGGCTCTGATTCTGCTCAAAGTTTCCTGTGCGATGCCTAAATAAGTGGCTATCATTCCCAGCGGGATCCGTGCATAAATATCCTGATAAGTTGAGCAAAAATGGTCATACTTTTCTTTGGCCGTTGTAAATCTTAAAGAGGTTACTCTTTCCAATAAATGTCCAAAAATAGTACCCATCGAAAGCCGTGAGTAACGTTCCATTTCAGGAAAATTATCCAATAGAAATCCCAGGTCGTTTATATGTAAGCAAAACGCATCCGTATTTTCGATGGCATCAATATAATAAATATCAACTTTCCTCTGCATAAAGCTGCGGGGAGAATTTACCCATTCCCCTTGACTGCAAAAATATTCGCTGATCTCTTTTTCCTCTTTGATGAAGTAGGTTCTCAAAAGTCCCTTTTGGATAAAGTAGCTTGTTTTACAAATTTTATCCGCATGATGGAGGAGATCGCCTTTCTTAAACGTTTTCGGTACCACTCGTTTGGCAAGTTCCTCTTTTAAAGGGTCGCTTAGTTGTATATACTGCTCAAAGTGTTTAAATATTTCGTCTGTCTGCTCGATAGTCATTTATTTTTTGGTATGTTTTAATTTGTTTGAACCCCATTGGTAAATAAAATGGGATAAAATTACGCCTTGTTTGGGATTAGCTAAATAGTACAAATAGCAAAGGCAATGGAATTTCACCAAATGAAGGCTACTCGTTTAGTCTAATTTATCATTTCCTGAAATCATTCGGGCAATTGCTTCCATTCATTTCCTTCTGCATATTTTTTTATCATTTCATTGCGTTCCAATAGGAATTTCTTAAGGTACCCCGTTAAAATAATTTTGTTGAATAATCTACCAAAAATACCCAAAGGGGATTCAAATTCAAAACGGTCTGTCATGATCACCGCCTCATTTTCCATCTTAAAAAAATGATCATGCTTTATTTTCCGGAAGGGTCCTTTTACCTGCTCATCACAAAAATGAAAGGGTCTGTCAAAGGCTTTGATTTTACTGGTCAGTTGCTGCCTGACTCCGAAATGTGTCGCCTCCCAGGTCACAAATTGATCAGCACCAATCAGTCCATGGGTTACGCCATCAATAGCAATCTCCTTTGTTTTGGCAGTTGATAAGGTATGTAGGTCAATACTGCGCGATAAATCAAAGCAAACCTCAATGGTTGAATAAATACGGGTTTTTAGTTCGATTACTGGCATTTTTAATAAATAATAAAACTCATTTTAATATGAATCCTAATTTCTTTCAAGTAAAGCAAATATTCCATCATAATACTTTCATGTCATAATCGAATTATCAAACAGGTGTTTATAATATCCCAGGATATTTTGATATGGCCTCTTCATTCTATTAATTTCAATCACATTTCTGACTATTCTTATTGGCCTATTCCTCATAAAACTTTACTTTATTCAACTTCAGGAATTCTTTAATGGCATCTACATGAATACATTGTCCAAGATGAATAAAAGAGTAATCTGAAACTTTTTTGATTTTTCCATTGATCAGTAATTCTTTCTCTACAATGTCAAAACCCAGATGCAGATGCTTGGTAGAAAACTGCATGCCATAAACAATGCCATCTTTATTGAATAGCGGGCCTCCGCTTTGTCCTTTAAGCCCGGGCGTACTCATTTCAATACCTTCTACCTGATTGTCCTCTGCTAAAAATCTGGTAACCATCCCTTCGATGGGAAACCTTGGGGAGCCGTTTATTCCGATATTGGTCCATTCAATATCGTCAGCTTGTTCATTGTATCTGAAATTATTGAATTCAGGGAATGGAAACCCAAGCCGACACAAGAACTCTCCCTGTTTTATCTGAGTGGAATCTTTTTTAAAGATGGCATATTCTTTATAAAGAAGTTTATTGAAATCATTGAATTTAAGAATGGCCAAATCTAATTTGGGATGAACATGCCAGGTAAAACCACTCATGGAGTCTACACAATCTACAAAAGTGTTTTTGATTTGAATCTGAGTTGCCGGAATGTATTTGTATTTCAATTCAAGGCCTTTTAAAGCCTGCTTATATTTCCCATCTTTAGTCAGCCGGTCCCGTTCTGATTTAAAAGCAGCGTAATTGTTATTCTGATTTTCTGCAGCCATGAGCAGTCCTATTAAATGTTTGCAGGTTATGGCATATCCTTCTTCATTTACAAAAAACAAGGTAGCGGCTCCGGGAATTATTTGTTTTCCTCCATAAGTTCGTACAATAGTATGGATGGGTCTTGTGAAGCTTGCTACTTTTTCGATAGATTCTTTAAACATGAGTTTGTTTGAATATTATTCGCTATAAGATGAGCATATTAAGGCCTGTTAATGCATTATAGAAGATTCCCATTATTCCCTCAAGCAAGGGAAACAATCATTACCGGGATCTTTTATTTTTTATTGATTTGAGCAGAAAAACTTCCTTTAAATGCATTGTAAAAAAAGCTATGATCATGATGACCCGCCATAATCAGATCTACGTTTAACTTGTTCGATTCTTTAATGTTCATTTCAATGGTTGCGCATTGAACCAGCAAGCCCTCCGAATAGACTCCCTTATTCTCAAGGTTTGTATTGTATTCCTGAAGCTGTTTGTGTTTTTTCCTAAGTTCTGTTGCTCTGCCATCCCTTATATATTGCGGACCAACCTCATATCCAACAAAATCAGGATCCGCAGTGGCTATATGCATCAGCCATAATTTGGAATCAAAGGATTTAGCCATTTCAAAGGCTTTATCAATGAGCAGTGATTCATTTTCAGTAAAATCGATATTACCTGATATGTTTTTCATTTCAAGTTATTTTATTGGTCCGCAACTTTCTTAAAATGAAATGAATCCTCGCTTTTAGAGCTTTCATTATTTTATTCCAGTTTGATAGTAAAGGTAAATTAAGTGGCTGTATTTTTCAAAATAGCCTTATTTCTGTTTTGGGCTTATACGCTGAAATATTTGCTATAAAGGATTATGCCTCCTGAAACAAGATTTCCATTGAATGGAGCCCAATCTTTCTTATATATTTCAGGCAAGGAATATGTGTATGCTTAGTTTGTGTTTCATTACCAACTTATCTCACAGACATAAAAAAGTACTCTTTGTAGGCAGACTGATCCGGTGAACCGTATGTTAACTGTATAGAAGGGATTGTGGATAAAGTAAAAACCACCGAGCTAAATGTAAATGCCCTCCCATTTTCTGAAAAACTGCGGCAAACCGGATTTTTAGGATCGTCTTTTGAACGAAGGGTCGATTTTATCAAATCTACTGAAATGTTAGTAGATGCTTTGTTTAACCGGTGTTGCAAAGAAGCAAAGCGTATTTCACTGTTGTTGCCTTTTATTCCTTCGTTGATTAACTGTTGGTGGTAGGCTTTATACCAATCTTTTACATCATGGTTGGCAAGGGCATGATTGGTATGATAAACAATAGAGTGGTTTGAAGTTTCAGGTAAAAATCTGACTACCTGATTAGCAGATGCTTCAAAATCATACACACTGTCCTGAATGCCGAGGATATAATTTTGCCCCGAAGCATGCTTTACTGTTTTTAAAAAGTTTAGGGCATCGTTTCCATCCATTTTACTTAAAACACCCCGGATCATAAAAGCCACTGGCAACCCATCAGTTGAAGCTTCCAATTCCATCAAAGTATTCATACAGAGCGCTATTCCCTGACTATTGACTCCATTCAGTGCTACGAGTCCTGCACAACTCAATATATATTGCTCAGGTTCGTCTGCTCTCGCTTCCAAATAAAACAAGACCTGAAAGCCATTCATATAATTTTCCAGATCCATATTTTGTGCAATATATGCCGGGTGGTTTACATTTCCTGCAAATCCTATGCCACTGCAATTGTGGTTTTCTGTATTCTTTTGTTTATCGAGGTAAACCCAATATTCATCCACAAGTTGAAAAGCATATACGTCTTCAAAGGTTTGGCCCGAACCAGCAGCAATCCCTCTCAATTCCAGAATCATTTCAGGTGTATTTTTTTCAATAGCAGGTATGAAATGGGTTGATTTTAAAAATACGGATAGGGCGGAGTCCGGGTCGCCGGATATAACAGACCTTATATTCTCTTTCCATTTTGCATATACTTCCGCTATTTCTTTTTTCAATATTTTACCATGCTGTAAGCCCCGCTGATAGCCATCCCCTTTTAATGCTATCAATGGAACTGCTTTGTTGTTTGAAGGGTTGCTTGTTACAATAGGTTGAGCAACCAAACTCAGTGAAGCAGCACCCGAAAGAACTACAACAAGTATGAGGGGAATCATTCGGGATGAATACTTAAAATGAATCAGGTTGATGTTCATGGAATATATTTAGTATTAAAATTAATGTTTTTCAGTATTTGTTTCCAAAAAAAAACCTATTTCGTTGTTTCGGCATTCATTTGTTTTCCAGGCTTTTTAAATTCGATGTCGTTAGGTTCCCATAATTCTAACTTAATACCTTCTATATCCATAATGGTTACTCCGTTTTTTCCAAGGTGTTTTAATAAGTGCTTCCATGTATGCCACTCTATAGTTTATCATATATTATTTGGTGGAAGGCTCGAATTAGGTCGTCTTTTCATTAAAGGGGCTCCAAAGGGTGAACCCTTTTTTTGTAGTATCGGCACCCTGCCTCCAATCAAACACTGCTCCGTAGGGCTTAATATTAATACCGGGGTGATTACGGTACCAAAATCTTATTTTTTCAGGATCTTTACATTTCAAAAAGATGCCCCCAATACCAGTAGTTTTCATTAGCGATGGTTCTTCATGGGTAATAAGGGTAACAAAACCTTCTAAAGCAAATCCCAAGGCAAATGGTATTAAAAATGCCAGAGAGATCAGTATTCTTTTTTATAAGGACATTAAAACAAAATATTGTACAACAAACAAGGAACTATATTCACTGATAAGCAGATCAGAAAAACCAAATATAGGAACTATAGGTTTAAAATGGAGCTCACAGCCTAAACTCCTGTCAGCCAGCATAGAGATATACAGTCAGCTAGCTGATTGCTTATTCGTCAGACCACACCTACATTAATATGCTTATATTGTGTTCATGGCTGTATCGATATCGGGGGTTTGATTTATCCATTCCGATTCTTTTTTTAAAGAGAAAAGGATTATATGCTTCCGCCTTCAAAAGAATAGTGCGCTTTAGGTGGTTGGCAGATAGAGAGTGAATGTGCTGCCAATGCCCGGCTTACCCTCAGCTACAATGAAACCATTGTGGTTGGTTACGATTTTTTTCACAATAGATAAGCCAATTCCAGTGCCTGTATATTCGCCACTGCCATGCAATCGCTTAAAGGCTTCAAATATTTTTGTTGCGAATTCTTCCTTAAAACCAATTCCGTTATCGGCAATTTTTATGGCGTAGTACTCCAATTGCTTGTTTGCTCCAAGATGACTGATTTCTTGTCCATTGATATGCTCCGAGGTGATATTAATATGGGGGATAATTTCAGGTTGGCAATATTTAATGGCATTGCCAATAATATTGGTGAAGAGTTGTGAAATCTGTATATATATTCCATTTATGGTGGGAAGCATTTCATATTCTACCATGGCTTGGTTTTTAACGATCCTTAGTTGGAGGTCTCTTTTTGATTCTTCTACAATGTTATTCAAATTGCAGGGAACAAAGTGTAGTTCATTTTTATCAATCCGGGAGTAATCAATAAGCGAATTAATAAGGTTTCGCATACGCTCACTTGCGGTTATAATGAAATTGAAATATTCCTGTGTTTTATCTGAAAATTCTTTAGCTTCAATAATGCGTTGGCTAAACCTCTTTATCATACGCAAAGGCTCCTGCAAATCGTGGCTTGCAACATAGCTGAAGGATTTAAGTTCTGCATTTGCATACCCAAGTGCTATATTATTTTCATCAAGTGTTTTATTAATCTCTTCTAATTGTTTGGTTCTAAATGATAATTCTTCCGTTCTCTCGTTTACTTTTTTCTCTAATTCTTCGCTAAAACTTTTTTGTTCGGAAATATCGGTATTTGTTCCTATCCACCGTTCAATATTGCCGTTAGTATCTTTTACAGGATAGGCACGTGTAAGAAACCAACGGTATTTGCCGTCATGCCTTCGAAGCGGGAAGGTTAATTCCCAGGCTTGGCCTTTTTCCCAGGCTTCTTTTAGAAAAGCTTTTACTTCGTTGATATGGTCTGGATGATGCACTTTTTCCCAGTCCCAACCTTTCATTTCTTCGAGGGTATTTCCAGTGTATTCACACCTTTGATTATACCAATAGCGCTCCCCGTCCTTATTGGCAATCCAGGCAAGGTTTTGTATAGTATCGGCAAAAGTGTGAAACTGGTTTTCACTTGCTTTACGTTTTTCTTCCGCTTCCTTTTGTTGGGTAATATCCAGACTAATACCGGTTAATGTTTCTGCTTCTCCTGCTTGGTTGTAATAGTACTGCCCAACAGCTTTCATCCAGCGTATGCCATTGTCATTTGGTCTTTTAATGCGATATTCAACTTCATAAGGCGTGTGGCTAATTCTGGCATCTTCTACTCTTTTTAAGGCTAATCCTTTATCTTCTTCTAAAATAATTTTATGCCAGTCTTCAAAGGTAAGATCGGTACGATGTTCATTATATCCCCACATTCTTTTGTGCAAGTCACTCCACGCCAATTTATCTGTTTTTACATCTAGCGACCAAATACCCACACTTGCAGAATCAGTGGCTAGTTTTAAATCAAATGCTATTTTATGGAGAGTTTCTTCCGATTTTTTTTGTTTAGTTATATTGGTAAATAAAATAGCTACTTTTTTACTTCCCTTTTCTCCTAGCCTGAAAGCATTCACATCAAACCAGCTATTCATTGTCTTTGCTTCTTGTGTAAACCGGATAGGTTCGCCCGTTAAGCTTACCTTTCCATAAGTTTCGATCCAAAAATCTTCAATATCTGGAACCAATTCTTTTATAGTCTTATTTAATACATCAGGTAAACCTGATTGCTTATTGAATACCGGGTTTGTTTCAAGGTAACGGAAATCAATAGGTTTATTTTTTTCATCATAAATCATTTCTACAATCGACAAGCCTTGGTCCATTGTTTCGAATAAGCCACGGAATTTCTCTTCGCTTATTTTTATTTGTAATTCGTATTCTTTTTGCTGGGTTATATCTCTTGAAACAGCTATGATTTGCTGCACAGGTTCGCCGGGTTTTACTACAGGTGATACCACTACATCCCACCACTTAGGTGTGCCTTTGAAAGTACTGTTTACCGCGGTAAATTTTGTAGTCTCTCCTTTCAATGCTTTATCAATAGATTCTTTTACCAATGCTTCTTGCTCACAGCCCCATAGCGTCCACCATTTTTTATTTTTAACCGTTGAAAAATCTTCTATTTCCAACTGGCAAAGTGCATTGTAGTTCATGTACTGAATGCCGCCTTCTACGTCTAATACTTTTATGCAATCTGGACTGCTTTCTAAAATGGTACGGCTAAATAGTGCGCTTGCCTCAATCACCTTCCGGGCTTTAACGGCTTCTGTAGTTTCTGTTCCTATGGCTATAATGCCGTAAATTTTATTATCAATATTACGCAATGGCTGATAAACCATATCAAAATAAGCAGTATCTGGTTTTCCGAAGCGTTTTAGTTGAACGGTTATTTCTTTGTCAGCAAAAAGTTCACCAGATGTATATACATGGTCGAATATTGGTTTAAACACGCCTTCAATTTCAGGCGATGACTCAAAAAGTGGTCTATTAAAAACATCCTCATAAGATTTTCCCCAAATGTCAAGAGCTATTTTATTTATAGTTTCTACAATAAAAGTTGATCCGTTTAAGATTACAATAAAAACGGGAGCCTGCGTTATCAGGTTTTGGAATTTATCTTCCCTAACGCTAATTTGTTTTTGGGCTTCAACTTGTGTTCTTACATCAATAACATGCAACACTAAGCTTTCTATATTTCCTTCTCCATCTGTTAGGGGTTGAATAACTATGTTTAGATAGTGCCTCTCCAAAATGCCGTCTTCGCTTCCTTTTAAATCTACAGGAAGTTCATTTGCTATGAATGGCTCACCTGTAGCAAAAGCATGATCTAAATACTGCCATAATTCCTGCTGTTCTATTTCAGGAAAATGGTCCCGAATCGGTTTTCCGATGATAACTTTTTTGGCAACTATTTTTTCGAAAACAGCGTTTGCAAAAACGAAAATATGAGTCTTTCCTTTTACAACCGCAATGCCTGAAGGAGCATTTATAAACGAATTGTAAAGACTGGATTGCTCCCGGAAAGTGGATTCACTTTCTTCTTTAATGCATTTTGTCAAAAATTCCATTTTATTTTTGTAGTTTTCAATCTGTAATTTAAGTTTTGTTTGGCTACTCGTGTGGATATTTTTTATGAACTGTTCTTTTTGACTACTTGATATGAGGTAAATCGATAATAACTGGCAGATTTTTTATTTTTACGAGCCAAACATTTTAGAAAGGGCTGCTTTATTGAGTGGCTTTTCAATAAAATCTAAAACATGGGGATTTTCTCTTGCCCGGTTTATATCTTTGGGATCAACAGAAGAGGAGAAGATGTAAATATCATATTGCTCTTTTATGGAGGTATCGAATTGTTCATACGCCTCAAGGAACTCCCATCCTGAAATGGAAGGCATGTTAATATCGAGAAAAAGGGTTGTTTTTCCATCGGGTGGATTATGACTTGGTTCATATTTCATAAAATCCAATCCATCTTCCGGAATAGTAAAGTCGTTAATATGTACATTTTCAAATGATTTTTTCAGTATCATTTTTGTAAGAAAATTATTTAATGGATCGTCGTCAATGAGGAGAAATCTTTTTGTTATCTGTTTCATTTTACTTTTTATTTAAATATCAAATTCTATTCTAAATTCAGTTCCTTTATTGGGTTCACTCGTAATCCATATTCTTCCTCCAATTGATTCTACCTGTGCTTTTACCATATATAGTCCCATCCCTTTGCCTTCTACATGTGAATGGAAGCGTTTGTAAAGACCAAAAATTTTATCTCCTTTGGTTTTCAGATCAATTCCCAACCCATTGTCTGTAAATGAGAGAATGATTTTTTCTTTTTCTTTTTTACTTTTTATCTTAATGAGTGATGGTTCGTTTGCTTTTCTGAATTTAATACTGTTGCTTATAAGGTTATAAAAGATGCTGTACAGGAAAGCTTTGAAGGAATACATTTCGTCCACTTCTGAAAAGTCGGTCTCAATTTGTATATGATTTTTGTCGATGAGATACCCTATGTTTATTTTGATATTGTTTACAAGTTCAGAAAAGAGGATGATTTCTCTTTTCTCATGTACGTCGAGTTTAATCTGCAAGATGGTATTGATGTCTTTGATGGTGGTATCTAGTCCTGCAACGGATGCTGAAAGACCTTGCAGAGAATCTTTTTGCTCCTTTATTGTGAGGGTTTCATCTTGTAGCATTTCTGTAAAACCTATAATATTTGCTGCCGGTGCCCGTAGGTTGTGCGAAATGATGAATGCAAACTGTTCAAGATCGCGGTTGCGCTGAATTAAATCTGCGCTCATTTTTTCTTTATGTTGTTGTTCTTGTTTTTGTTGGGTAATGTCATAGATAAAGCAGGAAAGTCCGATGACGGCAATGCTTTCAAATATCGGATTGATGGTGAAACTTGAACAATTATAGTGTTCGGTAATAGTGGATTCTTTTTCAAATTTTATGGTTTCCCCCTTCATCACGCTTGCATACATAATTCTCCATTGGTTTGCTTCAATTGGGTTCAATATGTCAAGTAGTCTGTTTACATGGTCACCAATTTTTATTTTCAGGTTATAATCTTGCTGTAGTGAATCACTTAATCGTTTGTTAAAGGTGATGTATCGGAATTGCCTATCTAAAGAATAAATAAGGGCATCTGTATTTTCAATTAAAGCATTCAGGTTGGCTTGAGACTGTTTAAGTGAATTTTCTGCAAGTTTGCGAACGGTAATATCCTGATGTGATATAACTACTTTTTGTGGTTCGCTTCCAAATTTCTTGGCACTCAACTGGAACCAGCGTTTCTCGTCAGGAGAATCGCAAGGATATTCCATATCAAAATATTGCTTTTCCTCTTTTAAAACAGATAGAATGCCGGCTAATGCCTTTGAAGCATCATTGTCTCCATCTGCTATCGCTCGATTACACACTTCAAAGTAATTACTTCCTGCTGAAATACTTTCCAAAGTTGTTAATCCATTTTGATTTCCAAAATCTTTCCATGCCTTGTTTACAGCAATGAGTACCCCGCTTTTGTCTATTACAGCAATATGTGACCCAAGGGATGAAAGAACCTCCTTATTGAATGTTTCGCTTTCATGTAATTGGATTTCTGTCTTTTTACGTTCGGTAATATCTGACCGGATGGCCATATACTGATAAGGCTTTCCCTTTTCATCAAGGAAAGGAACAATGGTGGTGTCTACCCAGTAAATGGTTCCGTCTTTTGCTTTATTTTTTAATTCTCCTTTCCATATTCTACCATTAGCAATAGTTGTCCATAAGTTTTTAATGAATGACTTTGGATGATAACCCGAATTGATGATTTGGTGATCCTGCCCTATCAATTCCTGAGCACTGTATTTCGAAATAATGCAGAAATTTTCATTTACGTATTTGAGGATTCCTTTTTGGTCAGTGATGGCTACAATAGAGGACTGATTGAGTGCATATTTATAATCAGTAATTTCTTTTTCTGCTAGTTTTTGTTCGGTAATATCTGTAGAGGTAATGCAGACGCCTTTTATTTCATCTGATTTATTATATGCAGGGTTAATGGAAAAACTAAACCATTTTATATCGCCATTTTTCCTTTCAAAAAAGAAGTTGTACCGTATGATTTCTCCTTTCAGTACTTTTAAAAGTACCGCTTTATAATTTTCTCTTCTTGATGGGTGGATAAAATTATATATGCTGCTGCCAATTTTTATTTCTTTCTCTGTATTAAGTAAAATAGTCTGAGCGGCTTTTGTGTTAAATTCTTTTACAATACCATCTGTATCAGTAAGTATAAACCCTTCTGAAGTGCTATCAAAAATTGTTTGTAAACTTGATTCTGCCCTGTTTTTCTCCATGGCATTCAGTATTGCCTGTGGTAGGCGATGCAAACGGTCTTTGAGGATATAATCATCAGCCCCGGCTTTCATTACCTCTACAGCATATTCGTCAGATACAGTTGCTGTAACGAGAATAAAAGGGATTTTATTTTCTTTTTCTTTAATTAACCTGAGCGCTTCTGTTGAATTAAAGGAGGGAAGGGTGTGGTCGGCTAAGATAATATCCGGATTAAATTCGTTAAGTGCCTTTAGAAAGGTTGTTTTATTGTCAACAACCAATTTTTCAAATTGAATATTTCCTTTTTTCAATTCTCTTTCTACTAATTCTGCATCAGCAGGGGTGTCTTCGAGGTGCAGTATTTTTAATTTTGTTTTCAATTTGGTAGGATTTTTGTTTGCCTGTTTGTTTATACATGCGGTTCATTCATGAGGAGCCAATACAAGCCAAGACCTGCAACGGCTTTTGCAAATTCATCAAACTCAACCGGCTTCACAATGTAGCTGTTTGCCCCAAGCGAATATGCGCGTTCAATGTCAGGATGCTCTTTGGAGGAGGTGAGTATCACTACCGGAATTGACTTTGTGAGTTCGTTTGCCTTTATCTGTTTCAAGACTTCAAGCCCGTCCACTTTCGGCATTTTTAAATCAAGCATGATTACTTTTGGCTTATTGCTGATATTCCTTCCTTCAAATTGTCCTGTTCCAAAAAGAAAATCAAGTGCTTCTGCTCCGTTTTTAAGATGGATAAGCTGATTATTTATTTTTCCTTGTCGAAGTGCCCGAATAGTTAGCTCTGCATCATTCATGCTGTCTTCTATGAGCAGGATTTCTACTGTGTTATTATCCATGGTTGATGAATTATTGATTTTCTAGTGATTTATTTTATCTATATCGGGTAGGCTGATAAAGAAGGTGGATCCTTGGCCTTCCTTTCCTTTGGCCCAAACCTTTCCATTGTGCTTATGAATAATGCGTTGTACGATGGCAAGCCCAACACCGGTTCCTGAAAATTCATCTTCAGAGTGAAGCCGTTGAAATACCCCGAATAATTTATCTGCGTATTGCATATCGAAGCCTACGCCATTGTCGCTAACAGCATAAATAACCGATCCGTTTTTCAAAACGGATTTAATTTCTATCAAGGGCTTTTCTTTTTTAGAGGAATATTTAATGGCATTTGACAGCAGGTTGGTAAATACGTGTTGCAATAAATTATAATCTGCAATTGCAGGAAGCAATTTGCTGTATTTTATGGAAGCCTTATTGATCGTAGTCTGATTGATTTCTGAAAGAACAGTTTCTAGTAACTTGTTTACATCTACATTTATCTTAGTAATTCCTTTTCGACCTAATCTCGAAAAGGTAAGCAGATCGTCTATCAATGTGCCCATTTTTTTTGCATTGATTCTTACTTCCCCTAACAATCTATTTCCTTCGGTATCAAGAATGGTGCTGTAATCTTCTTCCAGCATTTTTGCATATCCATTTATGGCGCGAAGTGGGGACCGTAAATCATGCGATACAGAATATGAAAAAGATTCTAAATCTTCTGTACGCTCTTTCACACGATTTTCCAATTCGTCAACTTCTTTATTAGATTCGATTAATTCGATAGCTCTTTTTTTCTTTTCCTCGTTTTGATAGGCAAGTTCTATGTTGGCAAGGACTAATTCTGCAGCCCGTTTCTTTTTTTGCTCGTTTTGAAATTTGAGTTCTTCATTTGCTATAACAAGCTCCGCTGCGCGTTTTTCTTTTGCCTTGCTTTGAAAAATAAGCTCCTTATTCGCAATGGCGAGTTCATTTGCGCGTTTCTCCTTTTCTTCATTTTGAAAGGTGAGTTTCTTATTCGCTATTTTAAGTTCTGTTGCACGTTTCCCCTTTTCCTTGCTTTGAAAGGCGAGTTCTTTGTTGGCTATGATGAGGTTAGCTGCTCGTTTCTCTTTTTCCTCTTTTTGATAAATGAGTTCCAGATTGGCTATAACAAGCTCTGCTGCCCGTTTTTCTCTTCCCTCGTTTTGAAAAGTAAGTTTCTTATTGGCTATTATTAGCTCTGCTGTTCTTTTTTCTTTTTCTTTATTTTGAAAAGCGAGTTCTTTATTGGCGGTAACAAGTTCTGCAGTGCGTTTATCTTTTTCCTCTTTTAGGTAAATAAGTTTATGGTTGGCTATATTAAGTTCTGCTGTGCGTTTTTCTTTTTCCTCGCTTTGAAAAGCGATATTTCTTTTGGCTAATGTAAGTTCTAATGATTTTTCCATTTTTTCCAATTTATTTTTTGTTTAATTCAATTATTTAAGAATTGGACTAGATACCCACTAGATAAACGTAGTGTGATTTAAACTATGAGCCTGCAGTGTATTCTTAACGATGTTTTTGAATTAAATTTTCTTTCTTGTAAAAATATCTATGAAGGTCGTCATTATAGTTGATATTACTTTTTTTCTTTTTATAAAAGAAGAAAAAAAGAAGACTTTTCAGCAAGGACATCTGATATTA
>JBBQXO010000113.1:0-14593 GCA_038209595.1 Chitinophagales bacterium | reverse complement strand
TATTACGCAAAATATTTGTCTTTTTCTTGTTGCCAAGCGAGGTTCCTTGCTAATTGCCACTCTTTATCATTTTCAAGGTCAATACTTTCTAAGTCTTTCAAAATATCTTGTACTGAAAGTTTGATAATAATTTTTTTCATAAATTCTTGCAAGTAGTTTTCTATCTGTTCGTACCCCATTGTTTGCACAAAACTTTCTTCCAATTGTATCTTGAACTCTACCATAGTATTTTAAATTAAAGTATGTGCAAATTTATGAATTATTTGTTTTAAATGTTTTCTTTCGTTTTTTACTTTAAGGGAGTAATGCAAAACTTCTTTTATACCATGACAGTACCCTCAATAATTTTACTTTAGCTTAAAATATGTAGTGTAAAACTAAGCAACATTCACTTTTTTAACCTCTTCCTAATGGCTTTTCAAGCGATTTACTTATTAAATATCAAGCTCTTAGCCTAAAATGATGCTTGTCATTCCCATTATTCCCTTTTCCCAATTCTTTTATTAATCCACCCCCCACCCCCTCAACTTTTCCACCATTGCTCCTTAGCCTGTGTGGTGTTCTCCCATTGCATTATTTTCGTCCACTATGAATCTTTCTTTATTTAGCCTCAATCCTGCTGAAAGCGGTTATCGCCTGCAACGGATGGAGGTTTGGAACTGGGGCACTTTCGATGATCAGATTTATACCGTAGAGCCCGCCGGGGAAAACAGCCTGTTGACGGGTGCCAATGGCAGTGGTAAAACCACGTTTGTGCATGCCTTGTTGACACTGCTTGCTGCCGAACGACGAATGCGCAGCTTTAATATGAGTGCCGAAGGCAAAACCAAAAACGAAAGAACCGAAGAAAGCTATGTGTTGGGCGAGTATGCCAATATTGAAGAAGAAGGCGGTGGCTCATCGGCGCAACGACTGCGCCCCGACCGAAACGAGGTTCGCAGTGTATTGCTGGCTGTATTTAAAAGCGAAGACCATTTTGTTACTTTGGCCCAAATACGGTGGTTCAGCGGCACCGAATTGCGCAAAAGTTTTATTTTGGCGCATAAAAACCTGAGCATCGAAACTGATCTCCGGTATTTTGATACGCAGGGCGAATGGAAAAAACGGCTCAGGCAGCAATATCCAAAACAAGGCAATCGTGACGTTATTGAATTTTTTGATGGCCCCCGGGAATACAGCAGCCGCCTGCGGACGGTTTTTGGTATGCGCAGCGAAAAGGCTCAAAGTCTTTTTAACCAAACCATCAGCCTGAAAATATTGGGTAACCTCGATGAGTTTATCCGCAATCAGATGCTCGAAGAAACCGATATGGAGGATGATTTTGAGCGGTTGAAGGATCATTTTAAAACCCTGAGCGAAGCCCATAGGAATATTGAAAAAACGCTGGCGCAGATAGAAAGATTGCAACCGGTAAGAACACATTACCACGATTGGCGCAACCTCGAAGCAGAAAAGTTTATTTTGCAACAGCACCGTGAAACGTTACCTGCCTGGTTTGCAAGCTATCATAAACGATTGCTCGATACCGAAATCAAAAGACTCGATTTGGACAGGGAGGCTGCTTTGAACCGGATGAAAGAGCTGGAAAAAGTAGTGGATGAAGAGCAAAATGAATTGATTGATATCGAAGCACAAATACGGAGTAGTGAACCGGGCCGGTTGATGGCCGAGTTGGATAGAACACTCAAGGAATTAGAACAGGAAAAAAAACATAGACAGCAAGCTGCTGACCGCTACGCAGCATTGGCAGAAAAACTGGGTTGGGAGCCTGTGCTGCAAGAAAAGATATTTGAGAAAAACCAGAAGAAGGCTACAGATAAATATGCAGAATTAAAAAAGTCACTTGATGAAAAGAGAACTGCCCTTGTACGTAGTATGGATGCCCGCCATAAGACAGAGGAGGAGGCAGAAAATCTGACGACCGATATTGAGCAACTGAAAAATCAAAAGAATAATATCACCGGTCGCATTGCTCAAATACGGCAGGAACTGCTGGAACATACGGGAGCCACAGAGGCCGAAATTCCTTTTGTGGGGGAATTGATGCAGGTAGCAGAAGGCGAGCAGTATTGGGAATATGCTATTGAGAAATTACTCCATTCCTTTGCGCTGCGGCTACTGGTACCCGAGGATTATTACAAAATGGTAAACAAGTATGTGCAAGGAACCGATATGCGGGGGCGCATTGTATACGAGCGATACCGTTCGGGGAATTACCTGACCAAACTTCTGCCATTGGAAGCCAATTCCGTACCCGACAAGCTGGAGATTCAGCACCAAAGCCACTATGCTGAATGGGTGGAATTTATGCTGCGCAAAAACTATAACTACCTCTGTACCGATAACCTGAATGAGTTGGCCCGCACCGAACAAGCAATCACTGGTTCGGGATTGATAAAAAATGGCAACCGCCATGAAAAGGACGACCGCAATAAAACGCAACAGAAACAGCAATTTGTACTGGGTTGGGACAATACCGCCAAACTGAAATTACTGATTGCAGAACTAAATGCGTTAGAAGACAAGGAACTGGCGCTTCGTAAAGAGGAATCCATCCTGAGAAGCAGGATTGCTGTATTGGAAGAACAGGAAAGAGCCTTGAATGATTTACTGCGTTTTGCTCATTTTACAGAATTGAACTGGGAAGATACGGCTAGCCGGATTGTAGCAAAAATGAAAGAAAAAGCCAAGCTGGAAAAAGGCGATCCTACCTTGCAGGAATTGCAGGAAAAAAAGGAAAAGCTCCAAAAACGGTTGAAAGATCTTGGGGTTAAAAAAGAAGAAGTGATCCGCCACGAAGCACAATTGCAAACGGCGCTGCAAAATGCCCGACACGGGGTACGGCAGGCCGATGAAGTGCTGGAGAGTTATGCGGGGATTAATCTTACAGAAAAACTGGCAGAGTTTCAGCGGCTTTATATTTTGAAGATCGAATACACCATTGACCTTGACGTGCTGGATAAAGTGCGTAAAACAGTGAGTGGCACGATCAACCAACGGATGGATGAATTGCAAAAGCAGGTACAAAAGGCCCGTGAAAAACTGAGTGCTGCCATCAACAAGTTCAAGTACCCCAACGATGAAAAGCTGTTGCAGCGGTTTCCGGATTGGCGCGGAGAAATACATCATTTACCAGATAGCATTGACCTTGCCGGCGAATATATGGATTTGCTGGAAAAGCTGGAAGGGCAGGAGCTTGCAGACCAACGTGAACGATTTAAAAAGTACCTCAACGAGGAAATGATTACCCGCATGAGCAGCTTTGGCGGCAGACTGAACGAACACCTGCAACAAATCCAACGACGGGTAGGAGAACTCAATCAAAGTCTTTCGGGTATAACCTACCGGCAACAGCCAGCCACTTATGTACAACTAGATGCAAGGGAAGACTTTACGCCCAATATTAAGGATTTCCGGCAACGGCTTATCCATTGGAAACCCAATCTTGCTGAGTACCATCGCACCAAAGATGATACCATCCTCGAGAACAGTTATCTGAAAATTAAGGAATTGATTGAAGACCTTGATACCAAAGAATCGTGGCGGAAAGAAGTCATGGATGTGCGCCGCTGGCTGCGTTTCGTGGCCCGCGAAGTGCGTACTGAAGACAAGACTACTTACCGCAGTTATACCGGTACCGAAAAACTAAGTGGCGGGGAGCAGGCGCAATTAACTTATACCATTTTGGGGAGTGCCATTGCTTATCAGTTCGGGATAACGGCAGATGGATTGTCGCAGCGTAGTTTCCGTTTTATTTGTGTGGATGAAGCCTTTAGCCGGCAAGATGAAGAGAAGGCTCGCTACCTGATGAACCTTTGCAAACAACTGAATCTGCAGATTATGGTGGTAAGCCCCGATAAAACGGAGGAGTTCCGTATTGTAGAGCCTTTTGTGGCCCGCATACATTATGTGCAACGGCGCGGCAACCGCGATAGCATGCTGTATGATATGCCCATCAAACAGTTGCAGGAAATACTGGAAAAAGGTACCAAAACAGAAGTGACCGCATGATTGCCATTGAAGAACTGAAAAAGAAAATTGAGCGTAAATACAAGGAAGTATTACGTGCGTTTGTTTTGCAGCAGGAAATTTTTCCTATGCAATTACGGGCAAGCAAAACACTGCCTGATGATTTTGTAAAGCGGGATGCCATTTTGGAAGACCTGTATCGTTACAGCAGTCATCACCACGCATTTGGCTATACCATTGTAACCGAACAAAGGCAAACCCGTTTGCATGGGGAGCAGGAAGTACCTGTTGGGATTGGTTTTCCAAATCGTAAACAATACCTTGGTTTCATTCAAAAGCAAAAAGAGTTTGAACAGTTTGAAAAAGACATTGGGTTTATTCTTTTAAAATTTCCATCGCTTGCATCCTGGTTGGCAGATCATGTTTTGCAGGTAACCGAGCATGCGGGTAAATGGCCCCAATTGGTACAGGTGATTCAATATTTCTTACAGCATCCACAACCGCAATTATTTGCCCGGGAAATATCCTTGCCGGGTACAGGTACCAAATTTATGGAGAGCCACAAGGCTATTCTATACCCATTGCTGAATGAAGTATTGCCTATAGCTTCTATAGATCAAACAGCTATCGGCATAGCTGCTTTTGATCAACGTTTTGGATTGCGTACCGATGGCCCCCGATTGCGTTTTCGCTGGCTGAGTGATGTGCTTGCTGATCGCTATACGGGTGGTTTAAATGATTTAACCGTTCCTGTAGATGCCTTGGCTTGTTGTGATTGGCAGGTAGAAAAAGTATGGGTGCTGGAAAATAAAATCAATCTGGTGAACGCCGATTTGTACCTGACGCTTCCTGAAATGGAAAATGCCATGGCGCTGTTTGGTGCTGGCCGTGCTGCCGCTTTACTTGCCCGTTTACCCTGGTTGAAAAATACCCGTATTTTTTATTGGGGCGATATAGATGCGGAAGGCTTCGAAATTTTACATCACTTATTGCAATACTTTCCTGGTGCTGTACCCTTTTGTATGGATTTGGCTACCTGGCAAGCTTTCGAACCCGAAGTGGTGCCGGGGAGCGGGGCAGGCTGGAAAGATTTACCGCTTTTGCCACCCGCACAGGCAAGCCTCTACCGGCATGTTTGCACCGGAAACCTCCGGTTGGAACAAGAGCGTATTTCGCCAAAATGGGTACAACAGCAAATGCAGTATGGGCAAGTTTAAACGCATAAGCATAGCAAAAGGAGGTGCTTCTTTTTAGAAGGCTCAAGAATTGATAGATTGTTTTTAGATCTGAATAAATGAGTAAAGAATCTTGCGATGCAACGATTATAGGGTCAATTTGATGTATTACGTGCAACGAATAGTATGGGTCTCCAATAGGAATTCATTTTGTTTCCCAACAAGCCTACTTCATTTCCACCAATATCCAAAGGCTTTTTCCCGTCATGCTTTTACTCCGCATGGTTTACAAATGGTAAATGTATTGGGTCGGGTAACTACAAGGATCACATGAATACTTAATGCTGTTTTACCGATTTTCAAATTTCTCTGCTAACCTTTGCCCGCTTTGGTTAATTTAGTGTTCTTATGCGCATTCTCCACACCGCCGACTGGCATCTTGGCAAAAAACTCGATCAACAGGATCGGCTCGAAGAGCAGGTATTGTTTCTGAACTGGTTACAAAAATGTATCCGGGAGCAACAGGTTGATGCCTTGATTATTGCAGGCGATATTTTTGATACTGGCAGCCCCTCCAATGAGGCCATGCAGGTGTATTATAACTTTTTGGTTGGGCTCAAAGAAAGTGGCTGTCAATCAACAATTATCATTGGTGGCAACCACGACAGCATCAGTACCCTGAATGCGCCGAGGGAACTTTTGAAAGCCTTGCAAATACATGTGGTGGGCGGGGTTCCTCTGGATCCCGGGGAACAGATTATCCCGCTTAAAAATAAACAGGGTGCAGTGGAAGCTGTGGTGGCAGCCGTTCCTTTTGTGCGTGACCGGGACGTACGGCTAAGCATACCCGGCGAAACGGCAGCAGAAAGAAGCCTTAGACTACAGCAGGGGATAGCCGCATATTATACAAAACTGTTGCCCGGGATGCAATTTGAGTACAACAATGATATTCCTTTGATAGCGACCGGGCATTTATTTGCGCAAGGAGCTACTGCCTGCGAAAGTGAAAAGGAAATACATGTGGGAGCACTCGGACAATTATCCGCTGGTACCTTCCCAACGGAATATGCTTATGTGGCACTCGGACACCTGCACCGGCCACAAACGGTGGGTGGCTTGCCGCATATCCGCTACAGTGGATCGCCTATTCCGCTTAGCTTTAGCGAGAGTAGCGATGCCAAAGAGGTGGTTATCCTCGAAACCCAACCGGGTAAGCCATTGCAAATAAGCGGCATTCCTATTCCTGTCTTCCGGCGATTGTTGCGATTGCATGGCACCCCGGAAATAGTCCTGCAAAAAATACAGGATATCCTTCCGGATACCAAAGTAAAGTTGCCGTTTTGGATAGAAATACAGGTACATACCCAACAATTGCTCACACAGTTACAAGATGAACTGATTGAAAATTTGCAAAAAATTCCCGGCTTTGGACAGCTTTTTCTTCGTCAGATCCGGCTGCGTGAAGCCAAAGGAATGGCAGAACAACAACCTGATTTTCATCAATTGATTGATATGAGTCCTGAACATGTTTTTGAACTTCGGCTGGAAGCGCTTGATGATGCAGCGGATAAAGAAGCACTGACTGCCACCTTTCAGGAAGCCATGCAGTACTTGCAGGAAAAGGAGGGCGCGCTATGAAAATTTTATCGGTACGATTTAAAAATATCAACTCTTTGCGGGGCGAATTTGAAATAGATTTTTCGGCAAGCCCCATTGCCGACAGCGGTTTGTTTGCCATAACCGGACCTACGGGTTCGGGCAAAACCACCATCCTTGATGCCATTACCGTAGCGCTGTACAATAAAGTGCCCCGTCACGATGGCAAGGTTGAAGAATTGATGAGCCGTCATACCGGGGATTGTTTCAGCGAAGTTATTTTTGAGGCAAATGAAAAAATCTATTGCAGCAAATGGAGCCTGAACCGGGCACGCAATAAAGCCGATGGTGGCTTGCAGTCCGATAAGGTAGAACTCAGCCTGCTGGCGACTGGCGAAATTCTTGGGTCTCATCGCAAAACGGATACACTCAAAGAAATCATACAAATCACAGGTCTCGATTACGATCAGTTTTTACGATCAGTGATGCTGGCACAGGGAGAGTTCTCTAAATTTTTAAAAGCCAAACCAACGGAGCGCAGTTTGCTGCTGGAGCAAATGACTGATACGCAGGTATTCAGTGAAATCTCCGCTTTTATCTATGAAAAAACCAAAAGTGAAAAAGTAAAGCTGGAACAATTCGACCTGTTGCTTGGGCAGTTTGTGGTGATGAGTGAGGAGACGCTCACCGAAACACTTGCAGAGCAAAAGGCCATCGGGGAGCAGGTAGCCGTTTTAAAAACAGAGGATTCCAAAACCCGGGTACAATTGGGTTGGTGGAAGCAGCAGGAAGCTTTATTGCTACAAGAAACAGCGCTTGCAAAACAAGAAGCGGTATTGGGGCAAAGAAAGAAAGATGCATGGCCACAACTCGAAATCCTTTCCAATCATCAAAAGGCATTTCCTTATTTGCCGCTGCTGGAAAGAAAGGAGGAATATACCAAAAAACACGACATCCAATCGAAGGAAGCAGTGGCTTTAGAAAGAGCATTGGAAAAAGCCGCCGAAAACAAGGAGCAGACACAAACCACAGCATCCCTTGCGGCTACAGCCCATATGGAGTTGGTAGAAAAAAGTAAAAGTGAAATGCCTCGTTTGGAGAAAGCCATTGATTTGGATAAAATATGCTGGCAAAAGAAAGAGGAGCGTGCTGCGCTAAAACTAACGTTGGACAAGGAAAACCTACAACAGCGACAGGCATTAGAAAAAGAGCAGATTTTAAAAGACCAATACGAGATACTGACGAAATCAGCAGGTGAAGTAAATACCTGGTTACAAGAACGGTCTGTCCTCAAAGGATTGGAAGAACAGGATTCAGTTTTTATAGAAAAAATAAGCGACTTTAAGCAAGCCACGCAACAGAAGAGTCCTTTGACAAAATCACTACAAAAGGCACTGGATGAAACCGCTGATTTTCAAACGCAGATAGAAGGTTTGGCCTTGCTGCAAAAAGATTCCCGGCAGCAGGAAGAACTAATTCATGCCGCATATAAGGCTACTCAGGAATTGCTGAAGCAAAATACTGATTCGGAAGTTGAAATTAAAAATAAGGTACGGTCTTTTCCTGCCTTGCTATCTGCTGCAAAATCCTGTTGGGATATATCCCGAAATTTTCAGGAAGGGGAAATGGGTAACGAAAGCATGAGGCTGGAAAAAGAAGCCGCCGAAATCCAAAAGGAACTTATCCTTGATAAAGGGAAACAGGCAAAACAAAAACTTGAAGATGCTGAAAGCCACCTGAAGGCTTTGCAGAAGATATACGATCAGGAAGCCCTGATCTTGAAATACGAAGCAGACCGACCTGCTTTGGACGACGGCAAGCCCTGTCCGTTATGCGGTGCTATCCATCATCCCTATTCAAATCCATCCGGTATCCCGGTTTTGAAAGATGCTAAAAAGGCGGTAGAGGAGCAGGCTAAAAAAGTGGAAACCATACAGCAGGAAAAAAGTGACCTGTTAGTGCAGTTCAGGGAAACAGAACTGCAGCTAAAATCACAAGAAAAAACACTGCGGGATCAGCAAAAGAATATAGATCTTTTAGCCAGCAATTTCGAGGAGCTTAAATCATCATATGGATTTGATTTTGATATCCGAAAGGGAGAAGTTATAAGTGATTTTTTGAAAAAACAATCCAACCACTATACTGCTTTGCAGGAAAAGCTGGAGCAATGGGAAGCCCTATTGGAAACCGGGCGCAAACAGGAAAAGGAATGGAATTATTTTCAGCATGGAATAAATTTAGCGGAAGCGAATAAAGTGTCGCTGGAAGCAGCAGCAAAAAAAGCAAAAGAACAAGTCAGGCAAACAGAAGATGCGTTGAAAGGACTGGAAGAGCAAATGAAAAATACCGGGACTTTGCTGCAAAAGATGCTGCAGGCTTTTGGTTTAAAATGGGATGCAGATACGCCCGACACAAGCCGGCAAGATTGGGTGGCCGGGAAACAATCTTATCAGCAAAAAGGGAAAGAACAAGAAACGATACAGGGTAAATTAATGCTGCTGAAAAATGATGAGGAGCATACCAAAAGGGTGCTGGAGGATCTTGACAATCGGATAGGTCAACTCGATAAAAGCCTCTCTGCCTTAAATACTCAGATAACTGTGGTGGAAGAAGAACGAACTGCATTGGCAGGCGATCGCAATCCGGTAAAGGAAAAGAAACAATTATTGGAAACAGAAGAAACGTTACGACAGGCGCAAACGGCAGCCAATATTGGGTTGCAGGATGCCAAAGACAAATATGTCTTGCTTGCCACGGAAAAAGAAGGCGTCGGAAAAACCATTGAGTCTTTAAACGCACAGATCATCTTGCTCACAACAAAGCTAGTGGAGGCTGCCCTTGCCACTGGTTTTGAAAAGGAGGAAGCCCTGCAAGCGGCCTTGCTGCCTGCTGATGAGGCTACGCAACTGCTTAACCTGCAAAAGGAGCTTGACAGGGAAACCCAACAGACCGAAGTATTGAAAAAGCAAAATAAGGAAGCATTGGAAGCTTTAATTGCTAAAGGCTTACCAGATGTTGCCAGAGAATCCTGTGAGGATATCCTTAAGAAGTTGGCGGATGAAATGGAAGGGTTGCAGCAGCAATGGGGTGCTTTGACCCGGCGGCTCGAAGAAGACCGGCGAATGAAAAAGGAATTTGCCAGTAAGGTGGCAGAACAACAATTGCAGCAGCAAGTTGTGCACCGTTGGCAGAACCTGAATGAACTCATTGGCTCGAAGGAAGGCAACAAGTTTCGTTGTTTTGCTCAAGGGCTTACCCTTAGCCATTTGGCCATGTTAGCCAATCATCATCTTAAATCTTTTAGTGAGCGGTACCGCTTGGTAAAAAGTGCCGGTGATAACCTCGAACTTGAAATCACTGATAGTTGGCAGGCAGATATCATTCGCCCTATCAGTACACTAAGCGGTGGCGAAACTTTTTTGGTAAGTCTTGCCCTTGCGCTTGGGCTGAGCGATCTTGCCAGTAAGAAAATACAAATTAAGAGCCTGTTTATTGATGAAGGCTTTGGCACCCTCGATTCCGAAACGCTTGATGTGGCTATGGATGCTTTGGAGAACCTGCGGGAGGCGGGTAAAAGCATTGGGGTGATCAGCCATGTGGAAGCTATGAAGGAACGGATCCGCACACAGATTCAGGTGTACCGCACTTCCGGAGGGTACAGCCGGCTCGAAATAAAGGGATAAAAAAAGACAGAAGGGAGGCAAGTTGGGTTTACTTCCGAATCTGCCCGTCGCCTCTGATGATCCATTTTTCAGACACGAGTTTTTCCAGTGCAAAAGGCCCCCGTGCATGGAGTTTTTGGGTACTGATGCCTACCTCTGCACCTAACCCAAATTCGGCACCATCCGTAAACCGGGTGCTTGCATTGTGGTATACTGCTGCAGCATCAACTGTTCGCAAAAAATATTCTGCTACTTCTGGTGATTCGCATACAATGGCCTCGCTGTGTTTGCTGCTGTATAAGGCTATATGTTCTAATGCTTCCTCTACCTCCGCTACTATTTTTATACTGCATTGCTGACTCAGGTATTCCCGGCCAAAATCTTCGGGGGTAGCTTTTTGTATATGCGGATAGCCGGCAGCCGTTAGGATAGTATATGCAGTTTCATCTGCAAAAATGTTTACGTTGAATTTTAAAAAATCCGGTATCAACAGGGGCAAAAAATCATCCGCATTTTCCTTGTCTGCGAGGATGGTATCGAGGGCATTGCATACCGATGGTCGTTGAGTCTTCGCATTAACCACAATTGCGGCAGCCATAGCGAGGTTGGCTGTACGGTGCACATAGGTATGGCAAACCCCGGCACCGGTTTCAATAATCGGTACGGTAGCGGTTTGACGCACAAAATCAATCAGCGATTGACTTCCCCTTGGGATAATGACATCTATATATTGGGTGGCCTGCAGCCATTCGGTCATGCCTTCCCGGCCGGGTGGGAGCAGACAAATATTTTCCTCCGGCAAGCCATGATCAGCCAGTACTGCCTGCATTTCCTGTACCATACATTGGTTGGTTGCATAGGCATCGGATCCACCTTTTAGTACCACGGCATTCCCGCTCCGCAGGCAGAGGGCGGCAATATCCATGGTTACATTAGGTCTTGCCTCATAAATGGCTCCTACCACGCCAAGCGGTACCGTTATCTTGTCAATCAGTAAGCCATTTTCTTTTTGGTAGCTGCTCATAAATACCCCGCAAGGGTCGGGCAGTGCTGCGATAGTGTGAATACCATCCGCTATCGCTTCAAGTCTTGAGGGGGTGAGTTGTAGCCGATCGTACAGCGGATTTTCCTGTACCATTTTTTGCAGATCTATGGCATTGGCAGCCAAAATAGCATCCGCTTTGATTCTCAGGATGGCCGCTATATCCATGGTGAGCTCCTGTCTTTTTGCATTGGGTAAATTTTGCAAGGCTCTTGCTGCCTTTTTGGTAGCCGCCAGGGTTTGCATAAGTGCTTCGCTTGCCATATAGAGTGGTTGTATGGTGAAGGGGTAAAGGTAAGGAACCTGTTGTGGGGTTTTTTGTTTTGGCTATTGCAGGGTATGCCTTCGCTTGTGCCGCCATGCCTTCGCCAGAGCCGTCATGTCGACGATAGGAAACATCTCCTGATTCGAAGCACGGATTAAACCAAGTCGTTGGGCGGGGCGCTTTCGTCATTCGAAGTGCTTACTACGCCTTTACTCTGGGCGAAGCGAGACTCCTCCTGCGTCGGAGTGACGGCACTGGAGGGAGCATTGATTATGCCAATTCTTTGGTCGAGGGTAGACTCCTCGTTCCTCGGAGTGACGACATTGGATGGAGTGACGAATTTAAACCCACCATGCCTTCGCCAGAGCCGTCATGTCGACGATAGGAGACATCTCCTGATTCGAAGCATGGATTTAACCATGTTGTTGGGCGAAGCGAGACTCCTCCTTCGTCGGAGTGACGACATTGGATGGAGCATGGATTAAACCAAGTCTTTGGGCGAAGCGATCTCGTCATTCGAAGCGCTTACTACGCCATGACTTTAAGCGAAGCGAGACTCCTCGTTCCTCGGAGTGACAACACTGGAGAGGCGCTGACCAAGCCATGACTCTGGGCGAGGGGAGACTCCTCCTGCGTCGGAGTGACGACATTAGATGGAGTGATGGCATTGGATGAAGCAAACCCCCAATAGACGGGAGGCAACAAAACCAAAAATAAACGCCGCAAACCGGAACAATAAACAATAAACCATCCCGCATGAGGCGGGAGCAGCCAAACAAAACAAAGCCTTACACTAAAATATACTTTTTACCCGATTACTACCAAAACAACCCATCAGCAGCAAGAACATAAAAAACCGTACACCGTAATGGAATCCGGTTCTTATAACAATCTGATACGCATTTGAAAGCTTTTCTTCTTTTATCATTATTAATCAAGAATCAATGATTTTCTTTTGACCCACGACTGATAAATTTCTTTAAATGTATCTTCTAATGACTTTGTAATTGACCACTCAGGATAATGCTTCTTCATTTTTCTTAAGTCACTGTAATAACAAATATGGTCACCGATTCTATTATTTTCATCATATTTATACTTCATTGGCTTTCCACTAATGGATGAAATAATATTAAAAGCCTCCAAAATGGAACATGTATTTTCTTTACCACCTCCAAGATTGTAAACCTCTCCAATTCCAGGCGATTTGATAAACTCTTCTATAAATCGGGCTACATCATAGGAATGTATATTATCCCGTACTTGCTTGCCTTTATAACCATTTATCGTGTATTCCCTTTCTTCAAGGTTACATTTTACCAAATAGCTTAAAAAACCATGCAACTCAACACCTGCATGATTGGGTCCGGTGAGGCAACCTCCTCTTAGCACACAGGAAGGGATTCCAAAGTATCGGCCATATTCCTGTACCGAAATGTCTGCAGACACTTTCGAGGCTCCAAATAAGGAATGTTTACACTGATCAATTCTAAAGGACTCTGGAATACCATGCTCATAATCAGAATCATCATAATCCCAACGGGTAGGTAACTCCTTCAATTTTATTTCATTAGGAGCATCACCGTATACTTTATTTGTTGACATGTGTACAAATGGTATGGAAGTACTGTACCGTCTTGTAGCTTCTAGCAAATTAAAAGTTCCTACTGCATTGGTATCAAAGTCATCAAATGGTATGGATGTAGCGCGGTCATGGCTTGGTTGAGCAGCGGCGTGTACAATTGCATCAGGTGCAATAGCAGCCAACAAATTAATTACCCCCTCTCGATTACGAATATCTAATTCGTGATGCGTGAAATGGGGAATGGTAGTTTGTAACCGATTTTGGTTCCAGCGGTTGTCACCGCTTTTACCAAAAAATTCTAATCGCTGATTATTATCCAAACCGTGAATATTCCAACCCAATTTGGAAAAATGGAAGCAAACCTCTGAACCAATTAAACCTGAAGAACCCGTTACAAGTAGTTTTTTCATAGTGCACTATTTATGCGTATTGTAGTATTGATGTACTAAAAACCATTTCCGTAATTCGAATATAAATCTCGATTTTAAAAGAATACAGAAGGTAAAAAATGTATAAGGTAAATTGCAAAATTTCAAACCTGCCTATCGGCAGACTGTTTCCAAACCTGTCCCGCCAGATGCGAGGTTCCAAAAAGAAGACTTTGAAGACTTCATGCCTTCACCGTAGCCGTCCTATCGACGATAGGAGACATCTCATGATTCGAAATGCTTTCTACGCCATGACTTTAGGCGAGGGTAGACTCCTCGTTCCTCGGAGTGACGACACTAAACCCACCATGTCGTCGCCAGAGCCGTCATGTCGACGATAGGAGACATCTCATGTTTCGAAGCGTGAATTTAACCATTTCGTTGGGCGAAGCGATTTCGTCACTCGAAGCGCTTACTACGTCATGACTCTGGGCGAGGGTAGACTCCTCGTTCCTCGGAGTGACGACACTGGAGAGGCGCTGACCAAGCCATGACTTTAGGCGAAGCGAGACTCCAACTGCGTCGGAGTGACGACACTAAACCCACCATGTCGTCGCCATAGCCGTCATGTCGACAATAGGAGACATCTCATGTTTCGAAGCGTGGATTTAACTATGTCGTTGGGCGAAGCGATTTCTTCATGAGAGGCGCTGACCAAGCCATGTCGTTGGGCGAGGGTAGACTCCTCGTTCCTCGGAGTGACGACACTGGAGGCGCTCTTAATACGCCGTGTCATCGCCAGAGCCGTCCTATCGACGATAGGAGACATCTCATGATTCGAAGTATGGAATAAACCATGTCGTATGCCCAACGGCAAACTCAATCTACCAACCTATCCAAAATTAATCGTGAAACTCACAGCACCCTTCTC
>JBBQXO010000112.1:0-14742 GCA_038209595.1 Chitinophagales bacterium | reverse complement strand
AGCAGGCCATAGGTCTTCAAACATCAGGGTATTGTAAGAAGAAGTTGGCAGGTAGTTGTTGAAAGCGCGGTAAGGATCAGCGGGATATGCATCATCCCCATCTGCTACACCATCATTGTCAGCATCCTGCACAAGACCTTGCACCGTGCAACCATTTCCGGGATCAGAAAAGTAGGTTCCCGGAATAGATATGTCATCTATATTAGGACGGTTGTTGCCTCCGTTACCAGTAAAACTAATCATGATTTTAATGGCTTTACCGGCAGAAACCAAGGCTGCAGGCATAGTGAAGTTTACCGTGCGGCTGCTTGTGAAAGGAGCGGTAATGACGTAATCTTGCTGAGCGTCTACAAAATTTCCTTCTCCAAAAGAGGCCGAGGGAGTACTTTCTATAAAACGAACACTTACCATTTTGTAATTAGATGGTGGAGTACCGCCTGTACCGGATGTGTTTTCCATTTTTACCTTCATGGTAATGTTGCCGGATGCGGGAATTACCCATGGAGTTTTTATCCAGCAAGCACTGAGCGAAAGGTTGGAAAGCGAGTTGCCACGTACCGACCAACTTCCGGAAATAACCTGTGCGGTTGCATTGGTGTAACCCGTGGCTCCAAAGCCCCAACAATTCGCCTGTTCTATAGATCGGTTGCCTGATTCGGCATCGAGGATAACGGTTTGTGCCTGTAGTGAAAAACCACTACCCAATAAGGCAAGACCAAGTATAATTTTATTTTTCATATTTTATTATATTTGCCGCTTTTTAATATCCTTTTTGAAGGAATGATTTTTATTATCAGGTTTAAGGAATGTATCCATTTTCGGTTTCAACAAGGTAGTTCATGGCAACGGTGTTACCATTCAACGTGGCTTCTTTTACAATGGAACCATATTTGTAAATTAGTTTATTTGCATAAGTAGGGATTGAGAGGATAAGCTGAAAATTATCATTCATTTGGTGCTTTCCTTCATATACCATACTGCCATCCTCCAGTTGAATGGAAAATTTACGAGAGGTAACAACACTTACGGCAGTACCTGCAACAGAAGCCGTAATGGTTTTTGTAGTTCTCCATTGAAAGCTGGCATCGGCAGCTAATTCTTTCGGTGTATTCGGGTCTGTTGGTTCAGGTTCTACACCTTGTTTTTTACAGGCGGCCAAAAGCAGAAGAAAAGCCACCAAAGGCAGTAACATTTTATTTTGCATCATTTAATTGATTTTTTTGGTTAAAAATTTCATTTTTATTTTTGAAAATTTTCTGTCAGATAGTGAACAAGAGTTGATTAAATAAAATAAAACGCCGTTAAATAAATGATATTATATTAAAATATCCCATTATGGGAATAATTGATATGTTCAATTCGGGAATTAGAGTAAAAGCGGCTATAACCTTTATACCACGCGGTATTGGTGTCTTTTTATACTAGCAGAGATAGGATGGGATGGGGTTTCGTTCTAAAAATATTTTTAATATGTAGGCTTAATAATTTTCTCATTGTGGGAAAAAATAGGAGTCAGGACTCATTTCCTGCGAAAGGATTTTACAACGATTTGCCGGTTTTGCAGGGCAATTAATGAAAGTACAATAGAATAAAAAAGGGTGAAAGATGTTACTTATAGCAACATCTTTCACCCTTTAAGTGATTATTCATTACAAGGTGGACCTTCTGATATAATTATTTAAACTTGAAAAACACCGGTTGCAAAGGGTTGCAAAACAGGGGCATGGTTAGATGCTGCTATTCCTTCCGATAAGATTAACCTTGTATCTGCCGGATCAATGATGCCGTCTGTCCAAAGGCGGGCAGCAGCATAATAAGGAGAAGTTTGCTCCTGATAATTGTCCATTATTTTGGCAAGAAGGGTATCTTCCTCTTCCTGTGTTACAACACCACCCTTAGCTTTCATGGAGGCTACCTGTATTTGCAACATAGTTTTCGCCGCCTGTTCCCCGCCCATCACCGCTATCTTTCCGGTAGGCCAGCTAAATATTAGCCGGGGGTCATAAGCTTTTCCGCACATGGCGTAATTACCTGCTCCGTAGCTGTTGCCTGTAATGATGGTAAATTTGGGAACGATGCTGTTTGCTACGGCATTTACGAGTTTGGCTCCATCTTTAATAATGCCGGAGTGTTCGCTACGACTACCTACCATAAACCCGGTTACATCCTGTAAAAAGACCAAAGGAATTTTTTTCTGGTTACAGTTCATAATAAACCGGGCCGCTTTATCGGCGCTGTCATTATATATTACACCACCCAATTGCATTTCGCCGATAGCAGATTTTACAATCAGCCGTTGGTTGGCTACAATGCCTACTGCCCATCCATCGAGGCGGGCATAGCCGCAAACAATCGTTTTTCCATAGGCTTTTTTAAATTCATCAAACGAGGAGGTTCCTTTGTCATTTCCATCCACCATGCAATCAATCAGATCCCGAACATCATAAGGTTTACTGTTTCCCTCCGGAAAAATTCCATATACATCTGTTGTTTTCCTGATGGGCGGGCGGCTTTCTATTTGGTTGAAACCTGCCAATGTTGGATATCCGATTTTGCCTACCAGAGACTTTATTTCATCGAGGCATTCTTTTTCAGTATCAAACTGATAGTCGGCAATGCCACTGATGGCGTTATGGGTATCGGCACCTCCAAGTTTTTCATGATCTACCGTTTCTCCTATAGCTGCTTTTACGAGATAGGGCCCTGCCAGGTAAATAGAGCCCTTTCCGGTAACCATCAGGGTCTCATCGCTCATTATAGGCAGATAGGCGCCGCCGGCTACACAAGCCCCCATAACTGCCGCTATTTGGGTAATGCCCATAGCACTCATACGGGCATTGTTGCGAAAAATACGACCAAAGTGCTCTTTGTCAGGAAAGATTTCGCTCTGCATAGGCAGAAATACGCCGGCACTATCCACCAGATAAATAACAGGCAGGTGGTTCTCCATGGCTATTTCCTGTAACCGCAGGTTCTTTTTGCCGGTAATCGGAAACCAGGCGCCGGCCTTTACCGTTTGATCGTTGGCAACTACTACACATTGGCGGCCGCTTACATAACCAATTCCTCCAACGGTGCCGCCTGCCGGGCATCCACCTTCCTCGGCATACATATTAAAACCAGCAAGATCACCTATTTCTACAAAGGGTTTGTTTTTGTCGAGCAGATAGTTCAACCGCTCTCTCGCTGTGAGCTTTTCCTTCTTATGTTGCTTTTCAATGGCTTTTTTACCACCTCCAAGGTGCATTTTTTCCAATTGCCTCCGGCGCTCGCTTAGTAAAAGCCGCATACTGTCGTCATTCTTATTAAATTGTATATCCATTTTGGTGCAATCCTTTATAATCGTGGTAAATAGTTGCTGTAAAGATAAGCCTGTAAAGGGTAGGGGGCTAAGATTGGGTATGTAAAAAACCCTGCCAAAAAATAGCAGGGTAATTTTCGCCTGTTGCCAGTTATTGAAGACCAGTGATCAGGTTGAATGTTTTAAGGGGTTACAGGTTTCTTTAATTTAAATTGGTAAGGTGTATTTTATCATTTGCTATTATTCACTAATTTCTAGTATTAAACTATCCCCTTTTGTTTGGCTTTCTTATGGTTGACCTTTACATTTCTTTAAACTGAAAATCTTTTTTGTAAATCTCCTGATATCTCATTCGATACCACTCGATTCCATTTCAAAAATATTTATTGGCAGAAACATCATTTGTGGTAAGCCACTAATTTATTTTTTTTTAATAAAAAACCGAAAAAAGGGTGAAATATCAATATTGATTTAGCTCTTTTGTTTGTCTGCATTATTGTTTTTATAGAAGTGTAATTTACGCGTCATCTGGTAAAATTAAAATGACTTTTATCATAAAACAGAGGACTATAATATGTCTCTTTTATCTATTGTAAACAATCATTCTGTAAAAGATAATTTTCTCCGGTTAAAAAAATCATTTTAGCAAGTAAATGGAGTATTGCATTACCCGCGATCAACCTCTTGAGCAACCTTGATGGGGCGGGAACGGAAAGCCCTAAACGCAAGTAAAAGGCTGATGATCATCAATACAGCTCCCAAGGCAAAAGGAGCGCCGGGAAAATAAATAGGATTCGATTTTTGCGTGAAATAGGAAAAAGTATTGGTCATAAGTGGCGGCCCAATAATGGCGGTTGCACTGGTAAGGCTGGTTAGGGCACCCTGAAGTTCCCCCTGTTCACTGCCCGAAACAGTACCCGCCATAATAGATTGTAAAGCTGGTTGTGCAAGACCGCCGAGTGCATACGGTATTAAAAAAACAAACATCATCCATCCTTCGCTGGCGAGGGAAAATAATATCAACCCCACTGCATAAAATGCTAGCCCTACAAAAACACTTTTTTCGTTTCCTATTTTGGGGTTCACCACTCTTACAAGTCCACCCTGTACCAAACCAATCAATAAGCCTACAGCGCCGAGTGAAAGACCAATCATCCTTTCGTCCCACTTAAATTTTTCAATGGCGAAAAAGGCCCAGTTACTTTGCACGGCATGCGAAGCGAGATAAATGAAAATCATGCTTGAAATTAGCGGTAGCAGCACAGGGTATTTTCTTAGTTGCATGAGTGACCCAACAGGGTTAGCCCTTTTTAAATTAAATTTGCGTCTATTTTCTAAGGGTAGAGATTCTGGCAAAACGAAATAGCCATAAAAAAAATTTAAGAAACAAAGTATGGAGGCTGCAATAAAGGGAACCCTTGGGCCATACTGTCCCAACAATCCACCGAGTACTGGTCCTAAAATAAATCCAACTCCAAAGGCTGCCCCGATCATGCCAAAATTCTGTGCCCGGTTTTCAGGTGTACTGATATCAGCAATATAAGCAGAGGCGGTGGTAATACTGGCACCAGTAATGCCGGCAATAATGCGACCGATAAATAGCCATTCAATGTTTTGGGCAAAAGTGAGAACAATATAATCCAACCCAAATCCGAATAAGGAAAAAAGGAGAACTGGTCTACGGCCAAACTGATCACTTAAGCCCCCCAATATGGGGGCGAAAAGAAATTGAAAAATAGCATAGGCAAATCCAATCCAGCCACTATATTTTGCAGCTTCACTTATATCGCCCTGAATTAAATCTTCAATCAGCCGGGGCATGACGGGGATTATCAAACCCCAGCCGGTAATATCAATAAGCAAGGTGATAAAAATAAAACCAATTGCCGCTTTTTTTCCTGCCAAAATGATCGTTTTTGTGTTGCAAAGTTGCAATATTTAGGCAAGCTCTTCACCACTATCTTTAATCGTATTGGCCCGCAATTGGTCCATAGTTACATAATCCAGTGCTTTTACATGCGTGCTTTCTAAATCTACAGGTGGCGCCATGCCTGCAGCCAGGGCTTCCTTCCATCGAAGCGCACAAAGGCACCATTTATCGCCTGGTTTCAACCCTGGAAAATGGAGTTCCGGTCGGGCAGTCATCAGATCATTACCCATGGCGAAAGTAAACTCAAGAAACCCCTGAGTCATTTCGGCACAAATAACATGTCTGCCGGTATCATTCTGTCCCGTATGGCAATAACCATCCCGGTAAAACCCGGTTACAGGATCGTTACAACAATTTTTCAACTCTGTTCCTAATACATTCAATGGCATAATACAAGTTTTTATTGTTTAACTGGTTTTACTGGTAAGGCTGCATACCCAAAAACCAATTCAATAAAGGCTTTTACGCCTACATCCAACCGGCTATCATCAATAAAAAAATCAGGGGTATGGTGAGGAGCTGCATCTTCTGCTTTAACTGTTGCAGGCATACCGCCTAAAAAGAAAAATAGCCCTGGCACTTTGTCGCTAAAAAAGGAAAAGTCTTCGGCGCCTGTTGTCCATTCCTTGGCTTTTACATTTTCTTTACCTGCTGCCTTTTCCAGAGCAGGCAGCATCATCGATGTAAGGTTGGGGTCATTATAAGTTACCAGCGTCTTGGTATCAATGGTTACCTCAGCCGTAGCACCCCAAGCCGAGGCGATGGTGGTGGCTACTTTGCGTATGCGTTCATGTGTCTGTTTTTGCATTACCGGGTCAAGGGTACGGATGGTACCATCCATGGTTGTTTCTTCAGGGATAATATTGTTGCGAACGCCACCATTGATCTTACCAACTGTGATGACTACCGGGGCAATCGTCAGTTCGCTTTGCCGGCTTACGATAGATTGTAATCCTTCAATAATATGTGCCGAAACTACAATCGGGTCAATGCCAGCCCAGGGCTGCGATCCGTGGGTTTGTTTTCCGGTTACTTTAATGGTAAACCAATCGCTGCTTGCCATGGTGGCTCCACTTTTATAGGTAATGGTTCCTAAAGGTGTTTGGGAGTTGATGTGCAATCCAAATATGGCTTCTACTTTCGGTGCATCGAGTACCCCTTCCTTCACCATGAGTTTGGCGCCCCCTTCTTCCTCTCCCGGAGGGCCTTCTTCGGCAGGTTGAAATATAAATACTACTGTGCCTGGTACTTCTTTTTGCATTTTCGCCAGTACTTCTGCGGTTCCCATTAAAATGGCAACATGCGAATCGTGTCCACAGGCATGCATAACGGGCACGGTTTGACCGAGGTAGTCCGCAGTCTCTACGGATTTGAATGGTATGTCAACCCGCTCTTTTACAGGGAGTGCATCCATATCTGCCCGGAGTGCTACAACGGGGCCCGGCTTGCCGCCCTTCAATATGCCTATAACCCCTGTTTTGGCCACCCCTGTTTTTACCTCGATACCCAGTTTGCGCAAATGAGCTGTTATGTATTCTGCGGTTTTGTATTCCCGGTTACTCAGTTCCGGGTATTGGTGCAAATGCCTTCGCCATTCTATCACCGAAGGGGTTACACTTTTTACCAGACTGCTATAATCAGTAGCACTTTTTTGCGCAGTTAAAAGGGTAGGGGCAAGTAAACTGAAAAATAAATATCGGTACATTTTAATTGGATTGTTTGGTAAACAAATAAGTGTCATATTCAATAAAATCATTGACTTTCAATTCGAAGCCTGTAATGGATTGTCCGTTTTGTTCGAAAGGAACTTTGTAGATGCCATATTCAATATTGTTAAAGCGAATCAACCATTCTTTTTCGGAAAGATAACGAAGGGTAGCAACCAATCTCGGGTGGTGTTCAAAACGTATTTCCAGTTGGCTTTCAGGTAAGGAAGTGATGTAAATATTTCCATAAATATTATTTGTAAACTTACCTGTGTAGGCTTCCAGTGGCAATGGGGGAGCATTTTTACCCGCTTGTCTTTCCCAGCTTGCCAATTCCTGTGCCTGATTTTGTTCCCCCTCCTGAAAACCTTTATAAAAATATGCACTCCGATCTGTTTTGGTTACTCCAAGGTAGGCATCGAGTACCATATAACGGAGGGCTTCAAAAAAGTTCTGATTATCGTTGTTGGTCAGGATGGCGATTCCCAGGTTTTCTTCGGGAACAAAACTAACATTACTCACCATGCCGGCAGCTCCTCCGGTATGCCAAAAAAGTTGTTTGCCATTGTAGTCGCCGGCAAATAAACCAAGTCCGTAGCCAGTAAAGTGCATGGGCAGATAACCCGATTTACGGCTTCGGGTTACAATCTGTACATCACGGGTTGCCTGCACTACCGGCCAGGGTAAAATCTGTTTTCCATCCAGCCGGCCGCTGTCCAGTTGCATCATCAACCAGGCGGTTAAATCTTTTACATTGCTTACAATACTTGCCGCGGGTCCCAGGTTATCCCAGGTATCATCGGGAACCCTTTGCAGCTTACCAGTAAAGGAGGTGGTATAGGGAACGGCCATATTATTGGTTTTACTTCGAACCCCATTGCTTGCTACAAATGTTTGGGTCATTCCCAGTGGCGCCACAATTTGAGCCGTTACATAATCTTCCCAGGAGGATCCTGTAACCTTAGGAATGATTTGTCCTGCGGTAAGAAAACAACTGTTGCAATATCCATAATCCTGCCGGAACATTCCGATTGGTTTCAGCAATCGCATCTTGTTCATAATTTCGGTTCTTGTCAGGCTTGTATTCCAAAAGGTAAAGTCCCCCTGAAATGTTTTTGTTCCTATGCGGTGGCTCAGCATGTCGCGGATGGTAACCTGCATGGTAGTCAGACTATCGTACAACCGGTAATCAGGATAATATTTCGTAATGAGGTCATCTAAATTCAGTTTTTTTTGATATTGCAGGTTGGCCAGCGCCGTTCCGGTAAAAAGCTTGGTATTGCTTGCAATAAAAAAATGGGTGTTCTCGTCTATCAGAGCATTGGTTTCGATGTCTTTTACCCCAAATCCTTTTCTTACGACCACTTGCCCGTCTTTAACAATTACAATCGCCAATCCCGGGAGATCCCATTGTTTCAATCCTTTTTTAATGTAAGCTTCCAGATCGTTTTTTACAAAATCAGGTGTTTGAGCCTTACTGCTGCCAAATGCGAGTAAAAGAATCAGAAAATATATTCTCATGTTGTATTGATTAGTATTTGATTTTTTTAATGGACCTCTACATAGAATAGCTTCTCTTTTTTATGGCTTCTGTAGGTTGTATCCATCCGAATTTCCTTATCATAACGTCCCTTTGCCGGAAAGGCTATCGGTTCCGTTGTGGCTGTGGATGTCGAATATCGCATTAAATAGTTAATTAAAAAACTTGTTATGAAATACAGAACCTGTCCTGCCCGAATTATGTTTACCCGATTTTTTCTTCTGTTAAAATGTCTTCAACAATCATCTGAAAATGGCTTTCTTTTTGCTGATAGCTTTTTAGCAGTTTTAATTGGTTTTGGGTACGCTCCAGATTATGCAGGGGATGATTTACCGGATAATACGGGTTTCCCAGCAGGTGATCGGTTAAAAATCGAAGTGCCTGCATGTAAATCATGAACTGTCCTGAATAGGTAAAAAGCCCTTTTTCCCGTTCCGTCAGCAGGTTTTTCATAGCCGATAGATAGCCTTTTGCCAGGGCTGTGAAATATGCCTCCCGAACTTCAACCTGTTGCAAACGGGTATCATTTTCATCTAAAGCACACAAATAGGTACGACACATATCTCCCACATCACTTATAAAATAGCCCGGCATAATGGTATCAAGATCTATTACACAGACACCTTTCCCGGCAGGATTAAACAGTACATTACTAATTTTAGTATCATGATGCATTACCCGGAGCGGCATGTTTTTATCCAGAACGATTCTTCGATAAGTGGCTACGATTGGTTCATTTTGAATGAGCGTTCGGATTTCCTTCCGGCAAACATCTATCCGGGATTTGGTTGCCCGTACCAATGCTTGCTGAAACTGATTGTATCGTAAAGAAAGATTATGGAAATCTGGTAAGGTAATTTGCAGCAGGTTGACATCAAAACCGTGCAACACCCGGTTGAAGAGCCCAAATTGTCTTGCAGCTTCAAATGCTATAGACGTATTTGGCACTACATCTACCGTATAGGTATTTTTTACAAAAGGCTGTAACCGAAAGGTACCTGTTTTCGAAACGAATAAGGTCAATCCCTCTTTGGTGGGTAAGGGCTGAACAAAATGATATTCAGGTTCCTTTTGGGCAAGGTATTTGCCTGTTTGTTGCAAATTTTGGTCAATCTTTTCCGGTTGCTTAAATATAGTTGTATTGATCTTTTGAAGAATGTACTGTTCAGAAGTATCAGCCGACTGTACCTTCCAGGTGCTATTGATCAGCCCGCTACCAAAAGGAATCATTTCCCACTGGAACGCCTCCGGCAAGTAAGCATCTTTTATTTCCTTGAAAACAGGTTCCAATAATATAGTTTATGTTGGTTGCAAACTACATCAATTTACCCGAAATGGAGTAACCCTCATACCGGAAATCAATCAAGTGTTCAGGAAATTCAGTAAAGTCTTTCGGGTGAAATGATTTGCAAATCCCTTAAATTTTCTACATTCACCTTTTAGATTATTTTTTTTAATGTAATCCCCCTTTTACCTTTTTTTATATGCCTATGAAAAGTAATCGTCGTCATTTTCTGAGAAACCTTTCGCTGACCACCGGTGCGCTTGCCACCGGGTTAGGGGCAGAGGCATCGGATTATTCGCCATCCCCAAATTTTAGTTCCTTACGCCATAAAGCATCGCTGAATATGTGTGGGTATGCCGCTCCCAAACTTGCTACCGTAAGAGTGGGCATCATAGGTTTGGGTATGCGTGGGCCCGGTGCGGTAGAACGTTTAGGCTTTATAGAGGGGGTTGAAATAAAAGGTCTTTGTGATAAATATCCTGACCGCGTAGATAAAGCACAGGCTATTTTACGCAAGGCAGGATTGGCAGAGGCGAAAACTTATAGTGGAGAGGAAGGGTGGAAGGAACTTTGCAATGCTAAAGATGTAGATCTCATTTATATATGTACACCCTGGCATTTGCATACACCCATGGCTGTGTATGCTATGGATCATGATAAGCACGCAGCGGTAGAAGTGCCTGCAGCCGTTACGTTGGAGGAATGCTGGCAACTGGTCGACACTTCCGAAAAAACAAAGAAGCACTGCATGATGCTTGAAAATTGTTGCTATGATTTCTTTGAATTGCTAACCCTGAATATGGTAAGGCAAGGCGTATTGGGAGATTTGGTTCATGCGGAAGGTGCCTATATTCATGACTTGCTGGATTTGAATTTTAAGAAGGATACCGAGGGTGGCTACGCCGATATGTGGCGGCTTAAAGAAAATAGGAAGAATGGCAACCGCTACCCAACGCATGGGCTTGGTCCCATTGCCCAATGCATGAACATCAACCGAGGCGATCGGTTTGATTACCTCACAAGTATGAGCAGTAATGATTTTATAATGGCAACCCATGCCAATGATCTTGCTGCTGATGACGCTTTTTATCGGCCATTTGCTGGTAAAACGTATCGCGGCAATATGAATACCACAACTACAAAAACGGTAAATGGTAAAACCCTGATGATACAACATGATGTAACATCTCCAAGACCTTATAGTCGTATCCATTTGCTGAGTGGCACCAAGGGCATTGCCTGCAAATGGCCTTCGCCTCAACGTATTGCTTTCGGGCATGGCTGGATTAATGAAACCGAAATGAAAGCGCTTGAAGCGAGTTATACGCCGGAAATCGTAGTAAAAATAGGAGCCCTTGCCAAAGAGATCGGCGGGCATGGAGGCATGGATTTTATGATGGATTGGCGGCTGATTGATTGCCTGCGCAATGGCCTTCCGCTTGATGAGGATGTGTATGACGCCGCAAGCTGGAGTTGCATTACAGCCCTGTCTGAACAAAGCCTCTTAAACAGAAGCAGTGGGGTAGATGTACCCGATTTTACAAGGGGCGACTGGCAAACCAACCGCCCTGTTGAACTTACTTTAAAAGGAGGGGGTACTACCGGAGTAAAAAAGAAAACTTCCTGAGGGGGATCTCTAAGAAAGGCAACTACCTGTTAAGGATTTTGTAGTGGAGGCTCTTGAAATACTAAAATGAGGGAAAGAGGATACTTCATATTTTATCACTTTTATTCAGCAGTATTAGTGCCATACCACTCCTTTTTTAAAAAATCTCCTCCACTTTCAAACTTTGATAATTGAACCCCAAATTCTTTTTAACTTTATTCTTGGGGATTTCATACACTAGCGCACCCTGATAAAAAGTAGTGGTGGTAATGGAGGTAGTGGTGGCGTTTACCGTTGCACCAGGCTCGGTTACTACCTTCCGTAGTTTTGTACCCGAAGCGGAGTAGGTGTAAACAATGGTGCCTTTGTTGGCAGTACCCGCTTCATTTTTTACGGTTATTTGTACTGGCAGGTTTAGGTGGTTATAAGTATTGGCTCCTCCGCTCGTTACCAAATTGCCCACATTCCCATTCAGGCGTTTGTTGCGGTCGCTTCACCTATTGCCATTTCTATCGTAGCCATATTCACTTGCCACCGTTACTTTGTTGGTAAAATCGCCTAAACCTGTTTGTGCGGCTGTTGCATCGTTTACGGCACTTAGTTTGTTGGAAACTGTCTTTACTTGAAGAAGGTTCTACACCTAAGTCTTGGACCGAAGTATCTTCTGTTTTTTTCAAACGATGCCTGCGAGGTTTACATTGCGGTTTACAAAACCACCGACAAGGGTTTGCTATTGCAATTGGCGAACAGCTTAATAATTTTCTGAAAATGTAAGGTCATTTTTCAAAGCCGGAAAGCTTTTGTATCTTTGAGTAATAAAATAAAGACAATTACCAATAATCATGATTAAAACAGTTACGATACCGCAAAACAACCTGTATAGCCTATCTATACCCGATAACTATATTGGAAAAAAAATAGAAATACTGATGTATGCACTTGACGAAGTGGTAGAGGAAAAAACAGTCGCCCCCCAAAAAACAATGGCTGATTTTTGGGGTAGCATTAGCGATGCCACAGCAATAGAACTACACCAAAGTACCAAAGAAAGCCGGAATAGTTGGGAGGAAAGACTTAATAAACAGTTTTAGAAAATGTACCTATTAGATACCAATACAGTAATAGACTTCTGCAACTCGAAGCTTCCGGCAAACGCTAAGAAAATGCTTATAGGTATAGAGCCGGCAATTTCCGTTATTACAGAAATAGAGCTTTTTGCAAGTGCCAAAATACCACTGCAGGAAAAACTGAACCTGAAGGCTTTTGTAGGTATATGCACCGTTTACAACAACATAAACAACGACATTGTAAACAAAACAATCGCCATAAGGCAGCAGTATAAAACCAAACTGCCCGATGCCATCATCGCAGCAACGGCCATCGTTTATAATCTGGTTTTAATTACAAGGAATACAAGCGACTTTAAAATTACGCAAGGATTGAAGGTGGTTGACCCATATGCGGCAAGCTAAAAATTTACACCCTCTACGGTAATACTAAATCAATCCTCTTTAACCTGATTCATGCATATATCAGGGATGCAAAGGCAAGAATGGCGTATGCAACCTAACATGGTACCCAGCTAAAAAACAATTACACTATCACTTATGCCTTATCAGTTAACTACTGTAAGGACTGAAAATTTAAGTATTTCAAAAATGTGTTTCATTTTTTTTAGCCCTGTGAACCTTTCGAATTTTTGTAACCTTTCCAAACCCCCCATAATTTAAAAACTCAACATCTCTTTTTCCAAAAAAATTGTTAATTCCTTTTTTTACTCACCAGTTAGAGGAGTTATGATAAAACTTTTCTGCTTGACATGAGATAAAAAATCACTATTAATAAAATCCTCCTTAATCAAATTGTATGAATAATAGCTTGGCCAAATCCATTCACCATCCGAAAATATCATGTAGGGTGCAATATAATTTATCCCATCAAATATTGCCAAAGTCTTTGAAAAAATCATATCAGATTTTATAAGATATTGGATTAGTAATTGATGTTCTTCTTTCGTAAGAAAACAAGATGCTCTATCATTTGTCTTGAATAAGAACTTTGAAAGGCTTAGTACCTTATCATGAACTTTACTAAAACCTATCATTTTCATTTTTAACTATTTAAAAAACTTTGAACCACCCTCCATTGTCTACCATTAATTTGCCAGCAGGCAAAAACCCTTGACCATTTGCTATCCACATTTAGTTTGTTATTGCTACGACTTGGGCATTAGCAAGTTTTGAAATCTGAGAAGCCGCTCCATTTGGCAATGATCCCGAAAAGCAGGACATTAGTCTTATCCTTGTACCTTGAGAATATCCAGCAGCCAACATGCTATTGTATAGCTGTGAAGGTGTAGTAAGTTGTCCGTTAACCACAAAATTGAGACCATCATCAGTTCCATGAATAACAACCTCGTACCATCCTTTCTTTGGAATTATATTAGCAGAATTTGCTATAATAGCAGCATCATCACCAAACCCTGCAAGTTTCAGCACTTTTGCAGCTTGTCTTGCTTTCGATGCTATAAAACCATCCTATTCCCTTTACAACTCTACCCCATGGAACAGCGAATAAAATACCCTCCTGTACAACTGCTCCTACACCTTTATCAAATTCATGTTCTCGCTGCTTCATTTTATGATAACTACTCAGAAAATTTTGCATGGCAGCATCATAATGGAGCTTATATGGGGTTTATATCTTCCTATATTTTCGTCATAACGCAAACTTCTTGCATAGAAATTATCCTTTTGGATAGCAGTCATTTTTTTGGTAGAAGGTCTAACAACTACCTCGGGTAAACTCTCATCAGCTTTTTCGTCCTCCTCAAATCCTGCACCTTGCTTACTTAATCCCGTAGGATCATTAAACGCTATTGGATTATTTTCTGCAAAATTATATGGGGTCCAAGAATCAAAATCTTCTGCATACGGGTCAATTTACCAGAATCTTCCAATTTGTGGATCATAATCTCTAAAGGGAGTTTCATAAAGGCTAAGATCAAAATTATTTGTTAGTTCGGTACCATCATTGAATTTTCTCCTATTCTCTAATTTCCCTGCTGTCTTGCTACTTATCCCAGCCATGGTGAGTCCGAAAGGATAATAATTACTCTCTTCCTATAACTACCCAAAAAATTTCAACCCAACTGTGGCGTACTATGCAGCGACGAAAACAGTAACCTGCTTCTAATCAAAGAACTTATCGAAACACAAATCCCTTCCGGTGGTTTATGGTGTATGGAAGGTTGTGTTTCATAATTCAAATATAGAGATTTGATAAAAATTAATGAAATTGAATTTTAAAGGTATAGTGCACAACAGTAGTTGAGGAGGAGCGGGTGATAACCCCGGATGACCGGGACAGGCACC
>JBBQXO010000111.1:0-14767 GCA_038209595.1 Chitinophagales bacterium | reverse complement strand
AAGAACTGATGGATGTGCCCGAAATTGCGGAGGCTATTGAAGTCCTCAAGGTAACAAGCTATACCAAGGCGGAACTGGAGAAGTATGATAAATATTGGGATATCTTGCGTACACAGCAGACATTTATTAATGATGCCCTTAAAAAAGGCGAAATCGAAGGCGAAATCAGAGGTAAAATAGAAGGGGAAGAAAAAACCAATAAAAAAACTGCTCAAAAGCTAATTTTACGAGGCTTTTCCAATAAAGATATAGCTGACATTACCGGACTGGATAATGATCAAATAAATAGATTAAGGGAGGAAATGAATTAGGTTGTTGACAAATTGAAGTCTATTTATTTACTGCTCCTCCAAATTTCAATATCCGAAATTCTTTCCTTTTCTACACCACTATTCTTTTACTATGGGGAGTGTATATCCAACTTTCGGGAGATAAATCTGCCTTTTGTTTCCGTGAATATCATTTACTTACTAAAAATGGTAAACCTATGAAAATGAGCTGCATTGGGATCTTTTATCTTAAATACCCAAGCCACTAACTAAAAATACTCATTTTTGGGTTTAAAGTCTCACAATAATGGTTCGGGATGGCAAATCCTGAAGAACATCGTAAATGTATTGCAGCGTTTTGCGACCGAGGAAGCGTGATGAAGTTGCCAGACATAAAAATAGCCAGAGACGGTATTGTTTAGTACTACCCCTTGCCGAAATATTATTTTAAAAATAAGGTACGCTGCTTTGCTAATTATGAGAGCAATCAGCATAAAACCCAACGATATTCTACCCTTCAAAAGTGCTATAGAAATAAGGTGTTTTGGCCTCAAATTCTGCAGCGCAGGTATCCACCATTTTATAACTCCGTACAATACCGGCAGCCTTGCGTTTTTGGTATACCTGCTCCTCCGTGCAATTGCGAAGTATGCGGGAAATCTGCTCGTCGCCAAAGCCATGTCTTTTCGATTCTCGGAGCAGATCCACTGGTAAGGTTTCGAGGGTATGTTCTCCAAGTTTACGTTCAATTTCGCACAACTCTCGAATCTGATAAATAAACCACCGGTCAATACGGGTGGCGGCTACAATATGCTTGATGCTGACACCTGCCATCAGCGCGTCCTTTATGCGGAAAATTCGATCCCATTTCGGTACCTTAATGTATTCAATCAGTTCTTCAGCATGCATCAAACTTTTGCCATAATAGCCTAATCCTACCGCTTCATTTTCTAAACTCTGACAAGCTTTTTGAACTGCTTCGGTAAAGCTTCGCCCAATAGCCATCACTTCGCCTACACTCTTCATTTGTAATCCCAGAGTATCGTTTGCCCCTTTAAACTTATCGAAATTCCAACGAGGCATTTTTACAATCACATAATCAAGCGCTGGCTCAAAATAAGCCGAGGTCGTTTTAGTGATCTGATTTTTTAATTCATCGAGGTTGAACCCAATAGCAAGTTTGGCGGCAATTTTTGCAATGGGGTAACCTGTAGCTTTTGAGGCGAGTGCCGAACTGCGGCTAACCCGTGGATTGATTTCAATGGCGATGATGGATTCCGTTTCGGGGTCAATGGCAAACTGCACATTACAACCTCCTGCAAAATTACCAAGATCTCGCATCATGGTAATAGCGGTGTTGCGCATCAATTGAAAAGCAGTATCGCTAAGTGTCATGGCCGGAGCCACGGTAATACTGTCCCCGGTATGCACCCCCATTGGGTCAAAATTTTCTACCGTACAAATAATGGCCACGTTGTCGGCATTGTCACGCAGTAATTCGAGTTCAAATTCTTTCCAGCCAAGCACGGCTTTTTCTACCAATACTTCATGGATAGGGCTCGAAGTGAGACCCCGCTCTAAAGCTTCATCCAATTCGCTTTTATCGTGTACTAAACCTCCCCCGGTGCCTCCAAGTGTGTACGAAGGACGTATAACAAGTGGAAATCCGATTTCCTGTGCAAATTCTTTTCCTTCCAGAAAGCTGTTGGCTGTTCTTGCAGGAGCTACAGGAATACCGAGCTTAATCATCCATTGACGAAACTGTTCGCGGTCTTCGGCTTTGTCAATGGCTTTAATATCCACCCCAATCAACCGTACGTTGTATTGCTTCCAGATACCGAGTTCTTCCGCTTCCTTGGCAAGATTCAGCGCGGTTTGTCCACCCATGGTAGGCAGTACTGCATCAATGGGGTTACCGGCTGCCGTGTGTTCTTCCAGTATCTGTTCAATACTTTCTACTGTGAGCGGCAACAGATAAATATGATCAGCCATCATGGGATCGGTCATAATGGTGGCCGGATTGCTGTTGATCAGCGACACTTTGATACCCTCTTCCCGCAGGCTGCGGGCAGCCTGACTTCCACTATAATCAAACTCACAGGCCTGACCAATAATGATGGGACCACTACCAATAATAAGAACGGAATGAATGGATGTATCGCGGGGCATAATTTCTACTTTATAAAGCGTGCAAAAGTAAGGAATGCCAGTGAGGTATTCCCGGTTTTAGCGGCATTTTTCGCCATCGATTCCTATCCTGCTACAAATCAACCCACTTCGAGCACCACCGGCTTACGTACAATTACCTCCGAACCGTAGGCCAGCATTACACTGTGTGGGGACGCCGACAAGGCATCCACCCATTCGGGACCATACACGGCGGCGATGTCACAATCTAATTTATAATCCTTTACAGGATATATCATCCAACGGGGATGTTCCACCCCATATTCAACCGTTTGGGTGGGGTTGAGTTGATTGTATCCCCAATAATGCTCAAAAATGAACCATTCTGCGCTGCCTGCCTCTACATGCTGTGGCTCCTTTCCTGCTGTCATCTGCAGGCTATTCCATTGTCCCTGATGCTTCCAGCCGTATTCGAGGGTGAGACTATCCGCAGATTTTACTAGGGTATGCCGCATTGGCATATATCGATAATGCTCGTTGTATAGCCGGTTCGCTATTTGGACAATAGCAAGCCGGGGCACTATTTCGCTTACAAAAGCAACACCCCGTTTCCAGGTGTCACCATCTTTTCTTTTGATGTACAAGCGGAGATTGACTTCTTCAAAATGGGTATGGAAAGGCCAGCGAATACCAAATACCCGGGTATCGTTGAATAAAAACCCAACAAGGCTAACCATGGCTTGCCCTTCCCACAAATCGAGTTCGGTACCTTTTGGCACATAAGGTGCCAGTAGAATTGGAGGGACTGTATAATTCACCATTGCCAGGTACTGCCATCGGGCTTTTAAAAATACCGGCTTCACTTGCTTCTGATCCATAACTTATTTAACACATACATCTTGAACTTGTTGCACAAAACTGTTTAACTGATTTATTGGATTTCAATTGCATAGCGTTTTGCCTGCGATTGAATGATCTGCTGAATGGCTGTTTCGAGCCCGATTTCTTTGCCGGTGTCCGGCATATTTGTTTTGGCTTTTTCAATAAAAGCATTGCGTTGTATGCTTATCCGGGCAATTTCGGTCCTGATGCCGGTACGTTGCCGGGCTTTTTCCACTAAGATTTTTTTAATTTCCCCAACAGATTTCCCCTGCAGGTTTTCTGGCAAATCCGACTTTGGCAATTTCTCCAAAAAAGCAGGATCTTTTTCCAAAGCGTCTACCATATCCCAATCATCATTTCTGTACAAAGAGGCATTGGCCTTTACTTCCATCCTTTTGGCCGCCGCCTTTTGACTGAGTCCATAATTTTTTTGATCCATGGTTTCCTGCAAAGAAGCGGATGCCATACCACGCTCCCCATAAGCAAGGTATGTGTTGTTGAGAATGCGGTTTTTGCTAAACAAAAGCGTATCGTAAGGGGTAGGAATTTCGACCGGATCGAGATCAGGATTGATGGCGGTAAAACTGCCGTTGCCACATTCCCCGCCAAGGTTCCAGTATTCGCGGATGCCCTGTGCTTTTGGACCACAGTAAATGGTATTGACGATGACATCTTTTTCCTGTGCTGCCGCACAAGCTTCAGTCCAGCTAGCTTTTCCTTGCCGGAAACTCTCATTGCCAGCTATAAATACTGTTCTGTAGGTATTAGGGGCCTTGTCCCAAATGAGGTGCCGCACAGATTGAATGATGACTTCCGGGCAATACTCACTGCCCCCATTGGTCTGCAGCGAAAATAAAGTGGATGATATTTCGTCGAGTTTGGTAGTAAAGGGGTGCAACTGCCGGATAAACCCGTTGTTTTCTCCATTTGCCGGGCGACCATACTCGTAAAGTGCTACCTCAAAAGATACCGGTTTGCCATTGCATACCCCGGCTCCCATCAGGTTGACCATATTCCAGAGTTGCGCCTTTGCCTGATCAATCAAACCGTCCATACTATTGCTGACATCAAGCAAGAGTGCTACCTGAATTTTCCCAGCTGCCGCAGCAGGTTCTGGCGATTGTTGGAATACAAAAGCAGCTTCTGTTGTAGCCGCTTCGGGTATTAATTGGTTGTTTTCTGATGGATGCGGATTAGTTCCCGACAGAAGAGCCGCGAGGAACCAAGGCAACGAACGTAATGGTGTGAGCAATATCATGGCCATATTATTTTGGTGTATAACCAAAAGATGCTTCGCCTCGAGCTATTACATAAAGGCATCTATAAAAACGCCTGATGCATCTTTATGCAATTGGCAAGTTTTACTTGAAAGGTTTTTAGCAGATTTCATAAAACTTATTACCATTTATCCGCAAAAAGCATCCATCCACTGCTGCACCGCAAGTCCTTCTGTAACAGAACAGGGATTGGATCGCTCTCTGCGTAAAAAACGCACCACTTCTTCAATCATAAAGATTTGATTGTGTTCCGGGGGTTCTATGGAAAAAGATTGGGTACCAGCCACATTTTCAAGCACCATTGGGTTTTCCCAAAATACTGAAAACTGAATGCGTCCCTCGGTTCCGGTTATCTCGCAAATATCTCTTTGCTGACTTTCGGCTGAGCAAAAACACCATTGCCCGCTAAAATGAACACCATTTTCAAAAATCAATTGGCCACTTACCATATCGGAGGCTTTGTAAAGACCTCCTCTGTTGCTGCTGTGCCCACCTATCACGCTGGCATTTCCCCAAAAAAAACGGAACAAATCAAGTTGGTGCGGGGCTAGATCATGGAAGAGTCCCCCACCGGATATAGCCGGATCAATACGCCATTGCACCCCGGGTTGAGATAACTCCTCTGCGGTAAGTGGCTTGCGGAAAAATTGCAAGGTGGTTGTTAGTGGTTGCCCGATAGCGCCTTCATCAAGAAGCATTTTTACTTTTTGAAAAAGCGGCCAATACCTGCGATAATGTGCCACCACTACCCTATCCTGATGAGCTGCTGCCAAAGCCTGTGTCCTTTCGGCAGATTTGGTATCCATCGTCATAGGCTTTTCCACATAAACCGGTTTGCCTGCTTCGAGTGCCATTTGTATATACTGCTCATGGCTATCGGGCGGGGTGGCAATATAAATGGCATTGACTTCCTTATCTTCAATCAAATCACCCGCATTACTATACCAGCGGGATACACCATGACGTTTAGCATAGTCCTCCGCCTTTTCCGCGTTGCGACGCATCACAGCCACCAAAGCGGAATTTGGAACTTTATTAAAAGCCGGACCACTTTTTTTTTCGGTAACGGCACCACAACCAATAATGCCCCATTGTATTTTGTCCATAAATCAGTACTTTATTTTAGCGGGCAGGTTTTGTGTTGACCACTTCTATTTCAAAAACTAGGGTACTGCCCGGTGGAATTTTTGGTGACCTTGTACGGATGCCATACGCTAAATGAGAAGGAATGACCAATTTTATTTTACTTCCCACTTTGCATAAGGGCAATCCGATCTGCCAACCTACAATCAACCTGTTTAGAGGAAAACTTCGGGTGGTGCCAGTGGTTTTGTCAAACACCGTACCATCCCCAAACAAATAGCCCTTGTAAAAAATTTCAACGGTATCAGAAACCGCAACCTGTGCACCACTTCCCTCTTGCATTATGCTGTAAAAAAGGCCCTTGTATGGAGTTTTTGCATCCGTCTTCCCTTCGGCAATCGCTTTTTCTATCTCCTTTATTTCAAGACCGGTTATTACAGCACTATCAGCATATCCGGTAAAATTGATGACCGGGGGTTTTTCATCAATGGATAATAGATTTTTCCATCCCCCATTACTGCGTTGCCCCCATACTTTTTCAAAACGCGCCTCTATCCCTTTTTTACCATTGTTATTGTACCAGGTAGCAGGCTCCTGTATAGTTTTCCATTCGCCGGCAATACGGCAGGTAGCCAACCATTTCCATTGGTTTTCTTTGGGTAGAAAAATATAAGCGGAATAAATCGAGAAATTTTCGGCGGAATCGCCCGCAGTACTGATCATTAATTGATAGGGGGTATTCAACTCCCAGGGGTAATCCCATTCCAGCTCGCCGGGTTCATCTTCCTCCACCCCTTCTGCAAAGGAAATCACCCGAGCCCCTTTTGGAAAATGGAAATTAAATTCCCGTTCCTTTTTATCGCTCTCGAGGGTCAGTTCCACAAGATTGGTGCGTAATCCTGCCAACGCTTCCCGTTTTCCATGAATAGCAGTCACCTGCACTTCCACCAGCAGCGAAGTGATTTTATCGTTGGCGGCAAGTGGGTAGGAGGTTATTATTTCTTTATCTTTTGCCTGCCCACCAAGGCAGATAAAAAGGAAAATAAAAGCCGGGAGAAGTTGCTTTATATTGCTCATTTATTCTTGATTTCTTTGGTACTGATCCTTCGTTAAGATAGCTTTTCCAATTAAAAAAACGGTATCACTTATTATGCCCGAACCAAGTCTTCCGCAGGAAACTCGTCAAGTACTAGCAATTTACGTTCAAATTTTCCAAAACACCTAATAATATGCTGAAGCTTTGGTGTGCTGATTATTTCATTCAAACAATGCCTATGGTAATATAAGTTAGGGCTACTAGACATAATGCCTCTCCATTTCTTAAAGAAACATCGCTTTGAAACAGTTCCCGCAAAATTAAAAAAGGTAATCTCTCCAAAACAGGATTTTCATTCAATGAATAAAATATTCACCATAAATCGCCCAAAGGATTTATTTTTTTGGGCCAATTTGTTAACTGTATCATAAGAATGAGAAATAAGCACAAAAAAGTATAATCCTGTTAAGGAGAAAGGAATCGAAAAAACTCCTCCTTGGAGCCATCATTTACATACTAATTGCTTTTAGACTATTTTGGGGTTTGGTATCTGCTTATAAACAAGAGGATGACTTAAAATTATTTACTCGTTGCATATTATTTTTTCTGTGTTTTTTGTATAGTATTCCTTTGTGGATCAGGTACAAAAAAACTGGAAAGATATAAGTGTTTTTAAAAGTCCTCAGTTTTAGAAAGTTTATTTGATGTAAAATTCTGTTGCAGTTGCTTTAAAAAGAAAATAGATAAGGGGTCGGTTTTCTAAGCTTATTTTCCTTTTATTCATTAAATTCTACAATATCTTTTCTACTTCCTCCTGTGTATAAAATTCCAAGCTTAAACTCTTGCTAAAGCTAAATTTAATTCTTTATCGTACTGTTCTATGTTAACCTTACTACCAGGAGTGTAAGCAAATGAGGGGGGTCAACTTCATCATTTTATCTTCAGGAAATGCTCCCTCAGACAACAAATTCAAAGAAATTGAAAATTTATTTTTTCTCCCTGACAAATATTTTCAAAAGATATCGCGCTTTTTATTTCTTCAATAATTTGGCCATTAATTATGGTATATTTTTCCTCATTCAAAAAAGTCATATTCTCAATCAAATAATCCTTAACTTCCTTTAGCGTCACTTTTGTTTCTTGCCTATGAATTACCAATTCATACCTATGAAAAATAAATTTTCTTATAAAAGATGAAGCTCTTTTCCCAACTATTTTATAAATATCAAAGTTTGAATCCACTATCAAATGATTTGAATAATACTTTTCAAATATTTCATTCGAATTAGTGAAAATATATGGGGTTGTATAAATTGGCACTGATCTTTCATAAAATTCCTCCCAAGCAAAATTTAAATCAATAACAGGGAATACTGCACCTGCTTTTTTTGTACTATCCCTCATACATTTATTTTTTTACCGAATTACAAAATAAACATGAGCCGTAAAACCAAAGGCAATCACTAAGCTAACAATAACAGGTATCCATACCAATTGCAATTGTATCTGCTTTAATATACTCCTTCTCATTATTTCAAAAATGGTCAATATTGAGGCAATAAATTTAAATAAGATATTTAGCATGTTAGAATAATAGAACAAAAAGAAATGTTCCATTAAAGACAATACAATGAGGACAATGGAAGAAAAAAGCAACGAATTCCATAGAATTTTTGATTGATCAGCCTCCTTTAAAACTCCAATTAAGATAACAACTGAAAAAATCCATTCTATTATAAATAATGGTATAGGCTTATCCGGAGCCCTCAATGCAACTCTGTGTATATAAGTTTCATAAAAAATGTTGAGTGAATTAATCAAATAAACACCCATGAAAAAGAGTATAATATAAGACAGAAACGTAAGCTTATTCAGTATGATTTTTTTTTCTTTAACTCTTCATTAGTTGTGCGAATTTTTCCATTATTCCCAGCAACTTATACTTTAGGTGACTTAACCTTTTACCCCCAAAATAAACGACCCAATAGGCCAACCAAATTTCACATCTAAATATTTGTGGCCCGCCCGGTCAAAAGCAAAATCACTTACCTGATCTTATGCAGCCATCAACTCGAAAAAGCAAACACTTGCATGAAAACTATCTGTATGTTACAATCTTTTCTGTAGTATTTCAATCTTCACACTTGCGACTGTCGGATATCAATCACCATGGTATTGCTCCAGCGGTCGTGCCAGGGAAAACACGGGTTACCAAAATACGAAAACACCTCAAAGGGAATCAACCGGATGGCGGATCTTTTAAATAAAATCGACAAGGTTAGCGGTGACCCATCCAAGGTAACCACTTTGGTTCCGGTTAAAAACTTACCAAGGCTTCGGCCTCCGGTGGCAAATTCTATGAGCATATACCAGCCTATGTAAAGCATAATAAAAATAATATTCCATAACAAATCATCTGATGCAGGACTCCCGGACTCTTCATCAAAACCCTGAAGCGCCTCGGGGAAGATAATAGCCGCAACAACACTCATAAAAATAAGCAATACAAAAAATCCCAGAAAGTCTACCAGAAAGTTTACAAAACGTTTACCGTGCGAAGCCTGCACATAAGAAATTTCAATTGATTCGAGCAAATGGTTAGTTTCCATAAAATTTGTTAAAAGCTTGAACAACAAATTTAGCAGGAGAAACAAATAATTTCCGATTTATTTTTTCTTTTGTAAGAATTTTATCCTTGTTTCAACTTATCCATTAAAATTAAATAGCATGACACAGGAAGTCAAAACAGGGAACAAACAAAAAAAAAGACCAAAAGCCCTATATCTTTTCCAATAGGATGAACCGGATCCTATACGTTGCTTTCCTGGTAATCAGCGGCATTTTCTTTTTAGTTAAAAGCAATTCCACAGGTGCCATCTTATATATGCCTTTTTCCTTCATTCGATCCCTTCGATCAAAAAGTTCCTTTTGGAAAACGCCCGCTTTTCCAAAAAATCTAGCTGATTATGCACGCCATTGTAGGTATTGCCCTCGTTTTTTGGATGGTTTTTACTGATTAACCCATGGCATAATCAGCTAAAACCATCTCATCAGCACTAAAATTGCTTTTAATTGGCATAAGAAAGAGATATCTTAGCAAGAAAAATAATAATGGAAGTACAAGCATACGCTGCCCAAAAGGCTGGCGGAAAACTAGGGAAATTTACCTACACACTCGAGCCACTTGGCTACGACGAAGTATTAATAAACGTAAACTATTGCGGCATCTGCCACAGCGATTTGAGCATGCTCGACAATGAATGGGGTATGACCACCTACCCTTTTGTACCGGGACATGAAGTGATTGGAACCGTGGCCGAAATTGGAGCAGGGGTTACCAAGGTAAAAACAGGCGATACCGTTGGGTTAGGCTGGAGCTCGGGCAGCTGCATGACCTGCGAGCAATGCATGAGTGGCAATCACAATCTTTGTGCTAAAGGCGAAGGCACGGTTATAGGTCGTTATGGTGGATTTGCTGATAAAGTGAAGGCAAGCGAAGCCTGGACCATCCCACTCCCCGAAGGACTCGATCCTGCCAAAGCAGGTCCTTTGTATTGTGGAGGAATCACCGTATTCAATCCCTTTGTACAACTGAATATAAAACCTACCGACCGAATCGCCATTGTGGGTATTGGCGGGCTTGGTCATATGGCCATTATGTTTGCTGCCAAATGGGGCTGCGAGGTAACCGCTTTTAGCACAAGCAGCAGTAAAGAAGCCGAAGTACGTGAAATGGGAGCACACCATTTTATAAACACAAGCGAAGAAGGGGCTGTTGCCAAACTGGCCAATCGGTTTGATATGATTCTGGTGACAGTAAATGTGATGCTTCCCTGGGCAGAGTACATTAATGCCTTACGGCCAAAAGGTACCCTGCATTTTGTAGGGGCTGCCCCCGAGGTTTCAAGTGGTATTTTCCCGCTATTGGTCGGTCAAAAGTCAATTTCGGCATCTCCATTAGGTAGTCCGTTTACAACTGACCTGATGCTGCATTTTGCAGGCAGACATCATATCAATCCCATTACAGAGTTGTATCCGCTGGCTGATGTAAATACAGCCATAGATAAATTACGCAACGGAAAGCCAAAATACAGGCTGGTACTGGAAATGTAATTGGTTTTAAAGAAGTATATTACACACCTGGGCGACAACCAATTGGTCGTTCGGGTGTTTTCTTTACTAAAAGAAGGATATGAAAAATATATACGCTGCCTTTTTTGCTACGCTCTTTTTTATTTTTTGCCTGAACCTTGGTCATAACCTCCATGCTCAGCCTTTGGTTAATTTCACACCGGTGGTAACTGGCCTTTCTTCTCCTACCGATCTAATAGCATCACCCATTGGCAGAAATGACTGGTATGTGGTGCAAAGGGGATCTGGTAATACCGGTACCATCCGGATAATTAAGAATGGAACGCTTGAAACAACGCCCTTTTTAACGGTTACCAATATGGCCTGCTGTGGTGAAAGAGGGCTTTTAAGCATGGTATTCCATCCGAATTTTACCACAAACGGCACCTTTTTTGTTTATTATACTGCAGTTGGTAGTGGTGACCTCACCATTGCACGTTATACTGTGGACAACCTTTCTGAACCTTACATAGCTGTTCCCTCAAGCCGACAGATAATCTTAAGCATCCCGCATCCTACCTTCAGCAATCACAATGGTGGCAAAATTCTTTTTGGCCCCGATGGGTATTTGTACCTCGGTACCGGGGATGGGGGTGGCGGCAACGATCCCAATGCCAATGCCCAAAACCCAACATCCCTGCTCGGCAAATTACTTCGTATTGCGCCACGGGATACCGCCACTGTAGAACCTTTTTATACCATCCCTTCCGATAACCCTTATGCAAGCAGCAGCGATGGTGTTCGCGATGAGATTTATTCTTTTGGGTTGCGCAATCCATGGCGCTGGAGCTTCGACCGGCTTACAGGCAATGCCTGGATTGCCGATGTAGGGCAGGCTAGTTGGGAGGAAATCAACAATATGACTCCTGTAGCCCTGAATGGTGCCAACTTTGGCTGGCGGTGTTTTGAAGGCAGGGTTACAAATACTGCCTCGGGTGTGCAACCCTGTTCTCTTTACAACGGACAAGTAAATACTGAACCGGTATTTGTTTATGGACATAATAGCACCACAGGCGGGTTTTCAGTAACCGGCGGGTATGTGTACCGTGGAAACGCTTACCCTGCCTTACAGGGAAAATATATGATGGCAGATTTTGTAACGCCTGCTATTTGGCTCGTAGATGCTAATGGTATTGAACCCGCTACCCGGCAAGGCACGGCTATCCCCCAAGGTATATCAGGTTTTGCTGAAAATAGTAATGGGGAATTGTATGCCATTTCATTGAGTCAGGGGACGGTTTATGCAATATCTGCAGAATCCCCTTTACCAGTTAATCTGCTTGAATTTTCAGGGCGTATTAATGGAAACCAACATTTACTTCAATGGAAAACGGCACGGGACAAAACCGGCGATGCCTATATAGTAGAGAGACAATTGCCCAATGAAAACCGTTTTTCATCCATTGCAACATTGTCTGCACGTGGTGGGAATTCACCTACTTATCAGTTTACAACAATGAGTGTACAAACAGGCAATACGCTTTATCGTTTAAAAATTACAGGTAGTAACGGAGCAGTAAAATATTCCTCTCAACTGGCACTGGGAAATGGAACTAATACAGGATTGAAACCTTTGGTGGCAAGGATAAATGGCGGACAATTAAATTTACTGATACAGCAGCAAGCAAGAAACTTAAGGGTGATCAACAGCCTTGGATCGGTTCTTTATCAGAAAGCCTTACAAGGGCAAACGGGTAATTTCACAATTCCTTTGGGTACCCAACGCCGCCAAATGCTTTGGGTGCAATTAGAACTATCCGATGGAACACCTATTTCAGAAAAAGTATGGATGCCTTAACCAATTTTTACCGGCAGATATTTCCGTTGGCGGCAAGCAATTGACCACATTTGGTTTGACAATAAATATGACCAAAGACTTACAACTTATTTGGACAAAACATCCATACAAAGAATATTCAGAAAGACAATATTTTGATTATTTAACTTCGGGACAACTTCTTCGGGAATATTTAGGAATAAAAAGTATATTAAGTGTGACACCATTTGGATTTTTTCCAAGCAAAGAAGAACAGAACCGAATCTTGAAAGAATTTAAGTTACAACAAAAAACACAACTTATAGAAGACAGAATTGAATTGTATATCTGCGAATGTTGTGGAGATATTAGTTGTGGAGCGGTAACAGTAAAAATTATCGACAGAGGCGACAAAATTATTTGGACACATTTTGCTAAACAAAGTGACCGGGATGAAATTGGCGAAGAAATACAAGTAGACCAAATTGAGTTTGACCGACAAAGTTATTTTAAAGCATTTTCAAACATCATTTGACATTGGCAGCAGCCAAAAATTCAGTCGTATAGCAGACAAGTCCCCCAATAAAAGTCTCTAAAAATAAAACCAAAAGCCCCGAACCATTAAGATCGGGGCTTTTGGCTATCCGCTTCCACAGGCGGTTTGCCAATATGGCGGGTCGACGATTTTCATATACCGCCACATCACCAAGCCGTGTCCATTGCAAGCTTAGATTATCAGTATCTTTTATACTAAAAAGATCCTGACAATGATAAAAAAGCATTAACCGTCCATACCTATAAAAACCCCGTCATCGGTTTCCTTTACCGGATAGGTTTTAATGAAATAACCTTCCCCGCTGGTATTGCGACCGGTTTTACAATCGAACCGATAACGATGCAGCGGGCATACAAGATTGCCCAAAGGATCTAACCAACCCTGATGCATGGCTCCACCGGCATGCGGACATTTGGCTGCACAAGCCATGGCTTTTTCCTGATGAACCACTACACATATATCGCGACCTGCAGCTTTTACAAGACAGGGATTGCCCATAACATTCTTTATTTCCAAAAGGCTTTCCGCCACTTTATACCAACGATAATTTTTATTTTCCATGCAACTTGCAATATCCGTCATTGAACTGATGATCAGAAAATATTTACGATTTTTTTACTTCTTCCGGAATAATTCACTAATTTAATTTTTAAATCATTGACCTTTATTCTATGACAAAACTTAAATCGCTCAACTTCCTTTTTATCTGTCTTGTTTTCATTTTTTCCAAGGCTTATAGCCAACCACTAACCGGGTTGTTTTGGGCGGTGGTAAAAAGCGGAAGTACTGATACCTCGTATTTGCTGGGAACCATGCATACTTACCCCAAAGAAGTGGTAGAGATTCCCTGTGCGGTAAAAAACAGATTAGAGCGATCGAAACAACTGGTATTGGAAATAAATTATGATTGGAAAATGGGGTTGAGAACCATGTTATCCGGTACGAATTATACAGAAATGAACGCAGAAGGAACCAAAATGCTAAGCGAGCAAGACTGGGGAAAAATAAAAACCTGGTTTGTGGAAACGAAAAACATAGAAGAAAAAGAATTTGCAAATATTTCTTCGGTGATGGTAGCTTCCCAACTAAGCAAATGGTACATGAAAGTCTTTGGGATGAAAGAATCCAATATGGAGGGGGAAATTAAATTTTGGGCTAGTGCATCTAAAATTCCTGCCATCGGCCTCGACCGAAACATAGGAGAGATTAAAAGTTGGTACGACTGGTATAATCTTCAAACCGCAAAAGTTTGGCAAGAGGAAGATAACATGGAAACCATCTTAGAAAATAACTTTTATACATATGCTGATCTGATAGCCTCCTATGCGCTTCAGGATACACAGTCTTTGGAAAAAATATCAACCGAGGAAGAATGGGAAGATGGACTGTCGCTTGTGTCCTGGCGAAATCATCAATGGATGAAAAAGCTGCCAAAACTGATGTCGCAAAAAAGTTTTTTAGCGGTAGGAGCAGGGCATTTAACCGGACCTCATGGTTTGATTTATTTGTTGAGGCAGGAGGGTTTTACGCTGTTGCCTATCCCTGTGCATTTTGGTGGCAAGCAGTTGCCTGATTTTATCAAAAAACATAGCAAACAATATCAGGTATTGGAGGAAACGGGGAAGGTGAGAAGTGAGAAGTGAGAAGTGA
>JBBQXO010000110.1:0-14844 GCA_038209595.1 Chitinophagales bacterium | reverse complement strand
TTATGACATGAAATAAGGAATTTCCGTTGCATCGGCTTATGAAAATTTATAAAAGGTAATATAAGTAGGATTCTATTCCGTCCAATACTTACATTTGTTTCTTACATTAATTACCCATTTCAATGATCAGACTTGTAGTGTATATGTTGGCCATATCAAAGTTTATGACGGTTTCAACTGCTATTGCCCAACAGCCAATTATTCCGGCTCCCGTTCAGTATCAAGCTGCTAGCGGGCAGTTTATATTAAACCCGCAGGTGCGGTTGATGATGAATACCAATGAAGAGGAAGCACTGAGTCCGATGGCGGATTGGCTTAAAAAGGAGTTGAGTAATTACCTGATTCCTTCGGGAGATGCGGTGAAAAGAATGATAAATCTGAAATTATTGAGTGGTTCGGAAAAAATGAAATCGGATGAAGGGTATCGATTGGAGGTAAAACCTGAAGCCATTACCATACAGGCAAATGATGCGGCAGGTATTTTTTATGGAATGCAATCGCTTTTGCAAATGATTCCTGTGCAATCATCAGGCAATGCGGTCGTTATTGCTGCCTGTACTATAGAAGATTATCCTCGTTTTGGATGGCGTGGCCTGATGCTCGATGTCAGCCGTCATTTTTTTACGGTGGCAGAGGTGAAGCAGTATATTGATTTAATGGCCCATTACAAGTTCAATGTATTTCATTGGCATCTTACTGACGATAATGGCTGGCGTATTGAAATTAAATCTCAACCAAAACTCACTGAAATTGGGGCCTGTCGCGTGGTGCGTTACGGTACTTTTGGTGAAAGAATTGCGCCTCAACCCGGAGAAAAAGCAACTGATTGTAATTTTTATACGCAGGATCAGATCCGGGATATTGTAGCTTACGCAAAAGTTCGTTTTGTAACCATTGTACCTGAGATAGATGTACCCGGTCACAGCCTTGCTGCTATTGCTGCTTACCCCGAACTGAGCATTACCAAAGAAAAGCAAATGGTAAACCCGGGCAGTAAGTTTAGTGAATGGTTTGGCGATGGTACTTTTAAAATGTTACTCGATAATACGCTGAACCCGGCTGATGAAAAAGTGTATGGTTTTTTAGATCAGGTTTTTGGAGAAATAGCCTCTTTATTTCCTGGCACCTACATCCATGCAGGTGGTGATGAATGTTATCATGGCTACTGGGAAAAATCAAATGAAGTGCAAGCTTTTATGAAGAAAAACGGTATTAAAGACGTACACGGTATGCAAAGTTATTTTATGCAGCGGGTGGGTAAGATTATTGAAAGCAAGGGTAAGAAAATGATAGGTTGGGACGAAATATTGGATGGTGGCCTTGCAGAAGGAGCCGCTGTAATGAGTTGGCGTGGCATGAAGGGTGGGGTAGAAGCTGCCCGGCAACAACATCCTGCGGTAATGAGTCCCACAACCTTTGCCTACCTCGATTATATGCAGGCCGATCCACAGCTTGAGCCAAAAGTTTATGCGAGTTTATATTTAAAAAAATGTTATGAGTTTGATCCTTTACCTGTCGGTACCAATCCTAAATGGATATTGGGTGGACAGGCCAATTTATGGACAGAAAAAATTCCAACTTTTCGGCATGCTACATACATGACGTATCCGCGGAGTTGGGCCATTGCCGAATCGGTTTGGTCGCAGCCTCAGCAAAAAAACTGGCCTGATTTTGTAAGCCGTGTGGAACATCATTTTGACCGGGCGGAGGCTATGGGTATTTGGGTAAGTAAGGCTTTGTATGATCCCATTGTAAAAGCAAAAATGGTATCCGGGAAGTCTCCCCAGATAGAAATGGCTTGCGAATATCCGCAAGCCGTTATCCGGTACACAATAGACGGTAGCCACCCCGATGTTTTTTCGCCGGTTTATACCATGCCAATTGATTTGCCGGATGGTCCTGTTGTGTTACGGGTAACTACTTTTAAAGAAGGCAAACCACTGGGAAGAACCTTGATTCTTTCAAGGGAAGAACTTCTTAGAAGGAAATAGTTTTTCCTTCTAAGTGTCCTATATAAAGGATAATAAAAATCCCGCACCATTTTTATGATGCGGGATTTTTATTGATTAGAAAAAATGGTTATTGCTTCACTACCCGAATGGTTTCATTGGTGGTGGAACCTTGCAAACGAAGCAGATAAAATCCGCTTTGGGCTTTGCTGGTATTCACCTGCAATATGGAAGAACCACCAGGATGATTGTAAACCGTGTTGCTCAATCTTCTTCCATTCATATCAAACAGTTCCGCCTGTATCATTTCGGCATGCGGTGTATGGATGGCTACATTGATGGTATTAGTAACCGGGTTGCCTATCAGTTCCGCATTGTTTTTAGGTTGTGATTTTAATACAACCAGTTTGCTGTGCACAAAACTGCCATCCTTATCACTTACTTTCAATCGGTAGTAAGAAACAGCAGGTCCTGTTTTCAGCATTTGAAAAGAATAGGAAGCGCCATTGTTTTTGTTTTCAGCAGCTACATAGCCAACATTTTGCCAGTTACGGGCATCAACACTTTTTTCAACATCAAAACCAGCGAGGTTGGTTTCAGTAAGTGTATTCCATTGCAACTGAACATCACTGCCGGAAAGGCGGCCCGAAAAAGTACCCAGATTTGCTGGCAACAATATACTTGTAACATAGTTGCTCAAGGAGGTGGCATTACCCGGTGCATTCCAGGCCGTTCCATTGTTATCATTAGGGATGGCATCGAAACAGCCATGTCCGTTGTCGACTCCACCGTTGTTGCCGCCAATAATAAATTGTACATCAGAAACATCTACAGTTCCAAAAACTTCCCTTGGTACGCGGAGTTCGATAAATCCTTCATTGGAGCCATTAAACACTCCTTTCACTTCTGTGGCCCCAGCGTTAATGTTGGTTCCCATACCGGTCCATTCTGTGCCGTTCCAGACATGTCTTTCTGAATAATTAGAACCTGCAATATCTCCCCGTAACAGAAAATCAGGCTTATTGGCATGGTTGTAGGTGATGGTACGTCCCCAGGGATCGGTGGAACCGCCACCTGCCTTGGTGTTTACCGCAATAATAAACTGATGCCAACTTTGGGCGGTGCATTCTGCTCCGAAATACACATAATTGGCATCGAAGGTTACATACAATTTTTTTGCATTGGCATCTGCCCAGCCAGGATTGCCATCTCCGGTGCCTACCGCAGCACCCCAAACGCCGGTGCCTTCAAAAGAACCATCAATGGTTGGAGTGCCGGCAAAACTAACAGCCATAAAACAAATGCCCGCTAAAAGCAGTGTAGATTTTTTTTTCATAGACAATTTATTTAAAATTTTAAACCAAAAGTAGTTTGATTGAGTGTAAAAAGAACACGAACTATCTTTTGGTGATAAATATATTTTTCATTCGAGCTTTTGGTTCATTTCAATAAAAGACATCTCTAAAAAACATACGAACAGGGCTTTCCAATTTCATACCGTCGAAATAGAGGCGTAAGGCTTAGGCCTCTATTGTAATTGAGGAGGTTATGAAGTTGGTGTAACTCAATATCATGGGCTTTTAGCTACGCTTTAAAGGATTCCGATAGCATTTTATGTTGGTAATGTTGGTTATTGGAATTTGGAAATTCAATTTTTTTGGATTGTCTTATTATTTTCCTGGCAAGAATTGGGATTTATTGGTTCTATAGTAACTTTGTTTTGTTATAAAATTTTGACCGGCCTGTAACCGGTGTTCATCGAACCGTTCAGTCTCAGGACTATTCGCCTAAAATTTTTTTTGAAAATGGCCTTATTACACAACAGGGTTTCCAATAAGGAACTCAAAGAGCGCATGCTCGCCGAAAAGGAACCCAGAACTACACTGAGTTTTTATCAATATCATTTCCTTGAAAATCCACAGGCTTTCCGAGATAAATTATGGAAAGACCTTACTGTATTGCAGGTTTTTGGCAGGATTTATATTGCTAATGAGGGCATAAATGCCCAAATAAGTGTTCCTCAAAATCAGTTGAAAGCCTTAGGAAGCTACCTGTATGCTTACGAATGGATGAAAGACCTTCGATTAAATGTTGCTGTAGAAGATGATGGCAAGAGTTTTTGGGTATTGCGCATCAAGGTTCGGGAAAAAATTGTAGCGGATGGAATAGAAGATCCGGCATTCAGTATGGAGCGCCGGGGTAAATACCTGAAAGCAAAGGAGGTAAATGAACTGCTGGAAAAACCAGATACACTGGTAATTGATATGCGAAACCATTACGAATTCGAAGTAGGCCATTTTCAAGGTGCAGTGGAAATTCCCAGTAATACTTTCCGGGAGCAATTACCTATGGCTGCCGATATGATACGGGGACAAGAGGACAAGTCTATAATCATGTATTGTACCGGAGGCATTCGCTGCGAAAAAGCCAGTGCTTACATGCTGCATCAGGGTTTTAAAAATGTATATCATATTGAAGGCGGGATCATTAATTATGTGAACCAGATTAAGGAAGATGGATTGGAGCAAAAGTTTATGGGTAAAAACTTTGTATTTGATAATCGGTTGGGTGAAAGGGTGACAGAGGATGTGATAGCTACCTGCCACCAATGTGGAGAACCGGCCGACACACATATCAATTGTGTGAATGACGGGTGTCATCTGCTCTTTATACAATGCAAAAACTGCAGGGAAAAATTTGCTGGTTGTTGCAGTAAAGAATGCCATGATTTTATTCAGTTGCCGCTTGAAACCCAGCAAGCGTTGAGAAAAGGAATCAATAAGGGAGGCAACATATTTCATAAATCGAAAAGCCTGAGACCTAAAAAAGGAGAATTGAAGATAGACTAGAAAAAGGTTGGTCGTATAAACAACCCATCTGAAACAAGACACACCATAAAAGCGCTCTTGAATTTTATTGAATGGCTTGAAAAATTAAAATTGAACCTTCCACATGATATCCAGGAAAAATCTGAGTTGGTAAAAATTATTCGTAATAACTTCCTTTTGGCAATGTTTTGAAAGTTAGTTTGGCTTCTACCTGTTCCAAGCAATCATCATCCAACCATGGTACAAGCAAAGTATATAAATTTTTATTATTTGTAATAATATCACCTATGTTAGTTTTTGTAGCGACTCCACTACCAAATTAAATGTTTCTTTTGAGGATAAAGTTATTGGTTGAAAAGGTTTTCCTATAATTTTTTCATATAACTCAATATATCTTCCGGTAATGGTTTCAATCCAGCTATCGGTCATTTCCGGAATGGTCTGACCCGGTTTACCCATAAAATTATTGGCTATTAACCATTCTCTCACAAATTCTTTACTAAGTTGTTTTTGTTTTTCTCCTTTGGCCTGTCTTTCTTCATAACCATCCGCATAAAAATAACGGCTGCTGTCAGGCGTATGTATTTCATCCATCAGGTAAATAGTGTCCCCTATTTTTCCGAATTCATATTTTGTATCCACCAAAATCAGCCCTCTTTCGGCAGCTATTTTTTTACCCCTTTCAAATAAAGCATGTGTGTATGCTTCTATTTGTTGAAAATCTTTTTCAGAGACAATTCCTTTTTTAATAATGTCTTCCCGGCTAATATCTTCGTCGTGGCCCTCCTTCGCTTTGGTACTTGGTGTTATTATGGGGTATTCAAAAAAATTATTTTCTTTTAAATTTTCTGGCAAGAAAACCCCGCAGAGTTTTCGAAGTCCGGAATTATAAGTTCGCCAGGCATGGCCGGTCAGGTTTCCTCTTATCACCATTTCCACCTCAAATGGTTCACAACGTTTGCCAATGCTAACATGGGGTGCTGGTACTTCTTCCAACCAATTAGGACAAATATCTTTGGTTGATTCCAGCATGTATGCAGCAATTTGATTCAATACTTGTCCTTTAAAGGGAATAGGCTTTGGTAAAACAACATCAAATGCCGAAATACGATTACTCGCTATCATTACCAACCATTGCTTCCCGATACTATAAACGTCCCGTACTTTGCCTTGATAAAAATTCGTTTGATCAGGGAATATGTGATTCATGAAATTGTTTTATCGCTTAAAATGTGTAAAAATCGTATCAGTATTTATTTTTTCAGGTATTTCCCACAAAAAGTGGATAAATATTAATTACAAATAAAACAAATCTCGACTAAATTGTTAAATGTTTCATTTTAGGCTGCATCTTTGCCTTTACAAAAACTATAGAAAACTTGTCATTATGAGAAAATTGCAAAATTTAATGGTTACGCTTATAACTATTTGTCTGTTCCAGACAGCTTATAGCCAAAGTGTTACTATAACGGGTGTTGTTACCAACACCAACGCAAAGGAATCTATTTCCTCTGTTTCAGTAATTATAAAGGGTTCCGATGCTGGTACTTATACCGATGATCGAGGCAATTTTTCGATCACGACCAGTATGCCCCTGCCCATTACATTGATTTTTAGTTCCATTGGATTTGAGAGCAAGGAGGTAGTTGTAACAAATGCCAAAGCTTCTGTCTTAATAGAAATGAAGCCTACTTCTTCATTGGGACAGGATGTGGTAGTTTCTGCCACCCGTACCCCTTCCCGTATTCTTGAATCTCCGGTAAGTATTGAGCGCATCAGTAGTGCTACTATACGTAACTCATCGGCTGCTAACTATTACGATATCATAACCAACCTTAAAGGGGTTGACGTGGTAACTAGCTCCCTTACCTTTAAATCACCCACCACCCGTGGATTCGGAGGAAGTGGTAATGCAAGATTTTTACAGATTATGGATGGTATGGATAATCAGGCACCGGGTCTAAACTTTGCAGTTGGCAGTGTAATTGGCTTAACCGAATTGGACGTGGACAATGTAGAACTTCTGCAAGGTGCTTCATCTGCCCTTTATGGCCCTGGAGGCATGAACGGTACCATGATCATCAATTCAAAGAATCCCTTTAAATATCAGGGTCTTTCCTTCCAGATAAAAACAGGGGTTATGCATGTGGATCAACGTAACCGCGATATTTCAGGCTATCATAACTGGTCTGTTCGTTGGGCCAAAAAAGTATCTGACAAGTTTGCTTTTAAAATTGGAGCCGAACTTATTCAGGCAAAAGACTGGGTAGGAGATGATGACCGAAATTACCGTCGCTCCGGTTCTACGGGTTTTATAACAGATGGTACCCGCGATACTGATCCAAATTACGATGGATTGAACGTTTACGGTGATGAATCTAATTTTGGTACCAACCTGAAGGGTGTGCTGAATCAGATTGCCGCACAGGTGCCCTTCTGGGCGGATTATGTTGCTACCCTACCTGCTAATATTCCTGTGAGCCGCACCGGATATCGCGAAGCAGATATCGTAGATCCCAATACCAAAGTATTTAAATTTAGCGGAGCACTCCATTATAAAATAAAGCCAAACCTCGAAGCTGTTATTGCAGGTCATTGGGGCACAGGTAATTCTGTTTATACCGGAGCGCAAAGATATTCACTACGCGAATTCAAAATCGGTCAGTACAAAGTTGAGCTGAATGCCAAAAACTGGTTCCTTCGTGCATTTACTACACAGGAAAATTCTGGCCAATCTCATGATCTTACCGTTACTACAGGTTTGTTCAACGAGCGTTGGAAGCCTGGAACCGCATGGTTTCCACAGTATGCTTTTGCCTACATGAATGCAAAACTTGCTGGTCGGCCCGATATGGAATCCCACAATATTGCAAGAGGCGTTGCAGATGTGGGTCGTCCCGCACCCCGTTCTGAACAGTTCCGCAATATTTTCGACCGGGTTCGCGCCATCCCAATCCCACAGGGAGGTTTGTTTCTTGATAAATCTGATATGTACTGGGTAGAAGGACAGTTTAATCTGTCTGAAATGATGAAATGGAAATTTGCTGATGTAATCGTAGGAGGAAACTACAGACAGTTCGTTTTGAACAGTCAGGGCACTCTATTCGCCGATAAAATTGGTGAACCCATTGATATCAATGAGTATGGAGCATATATTCAAATGGCACGCGACCTCATTAAAGATCGGTTGAAACTGACCGCTTCTGGTCGTTACGACAAAAACCAAAATTTTGACGGTCGCTTCACACCAAGGGTTACCTTATTACTGAAAGCTGCTGAAAATCATAATATCCGCTTTAGTTATCAAACTGCTTACCGTTTTCCAACTACACAGCAGCAATGGATAGATCTTTTTGTAGGAACCGGAAGATTATTGGGTGAAAACAGAGAGTTATGGGAAAAATATAATTTAATTAGTAATGCGCCTTACAATCCTACGAATTTGCAGGAGCGCATCGCTTATACCCAAACAAGGCCTGAATCAGTGACTTCTTTTGAATTAGGTTATAAGACTTTGATTAAATCTAAGCTCTTAATTGACGTTTATGGGTACTTGGGCCAATACACCGATTTTCTTTCCCGCAGAGATGTTATTCAGTTTGAAGGAGGGGTTCCGACTGCTGATCCTACCAAGCGTGCAGGTTATAGCATAGTGGTTAATATACCCGAAAAAGTAAAAACATACGGTTGGGGTATCAGCCTCGATTACAATTTGCCCCGGAACTATAAAATCGGTGTAAATGCTTCAAGCGACGTTTTACAAGAAGTGCCTGTTTCATTCCGTTCTTTCTTTAATGCACCTAAATACCGTTCAAACGTATCTCTCTCTAATCTTGGTTTTGGTACCAAAAAAATAGTTGGTTTTACCATGGTATGGCGTTGGCAGGATGAAATGATGTGGGAAAGTGATTTTGGTAACGGTCTTGTTCCAGCTTTCCATACGGTGGATGCCAGTTTAAATTTCCGCTTACCTAAGCAAAAATCATTGGTGAAGATAGGTGCCAATAACCTGTTGAATCAATACTATCGCAATGCCATTGCCAATCCCAGCATTGGAGGTTTGTACTATGTAAGTTTTGCTTACAATGTGTTGTAAAACACAGATATCGATCTAATTTTAAAATATTATACATGAAAAACATATTAAGCATATTAAAAGCGAGAAGTCTTGTGTTGGCTTCTTCACTGGTTCTGTTGTATTCCTGTAATAAGGATTTGCCTCTGGCTACTCCTATTGTAACCCCTCCACCTGTAGGCAGCAGTATCATGGGGCTGCTCGATGGGCCTAATTATACTTTCTTGAAGGCTGCCGTTACCCGGGCCGGATTAAGTGCTGCGCTAACTGATGTAAATGCTGTATTTACCGTTTTTGCTCCTACTGACGCAGCGTTTATAGCTAGTGGTATACCTAGTGTGGCAGTTATCAATTCGTTGCCTGTACCTACTTTGAATGCTATTGTTAGTTACCATGTAATTGGAGGTCAGCGTTTTGAAGCTACTGCAATTTCTGAGAAGTATCCAAATATGTACCTGCAAAGTTTGCTTGTTCTATCGGCTCCTTCTGCAGCACTTCCTCCGGGCTATCGCATGCCATTAGGTATTAGTCGCCGTGGTTCTAACGCATGGGCCAATAACATCCCGGTTACACAGGCCAATATTCAGGCTGCTAATGGGGTGATCCATAATATCGCTGCTTTGTTGTCGCCTCCAAGCCTCGTAATTGCTCAGGTTGTGGGTTCAGACCCTTCTTTTTCTTACTTACTTGCAGCAGTTCAGCGAGCCGATCAAGGGCCTCCTCCCGGAGCACCTGCTTTGTTACCCATCCTAAGTAATCCTGCAGCCAATCTTACGGTTTTCGCACCTACCAATGATGCTTTTAATACGCTGTTTGCTGCTCTTGGAGTACCGCAGAGCGCCAGTAGTTTTGCGCTATTGCCTAGTGCCACAGTTTGGGGTATTGTTGCTTTCCATGTACAGGGTGTGCGGGCTTTTTCAGTTAATCTTAGTAATACCAGCCGACCCAGCATTATGGGCGTATCGCAGCAATTTGATGTAACGTCCGGGGTAAAAGTTCGCGGACCGGGCAATATAGCACCCACACCAGGTGGGCCTGTAAACTTTTCCGCCAACGTAACCCTTGCAGATATTAACACCATCAATGGAGTGGTGCATCGGATAGATGCCGTTTTATTGCCACAATAAATTCTTCTATTTCATTTTTTTAGTAAAAAGCAACTCTTTTAAGGGTTGCTTTTCTTTTTTTATAGCATTTTCATACCTGTTAGGTTGGAAATTGGCCCCGTCCCTTTACTTTTGCTTACCCAAACGGAGTAAAAAGATTTAGATTATGGCAAGATTAATAGCAATGCGTGAAGCCCTTAGGGAAGCAATGAACGAGGAAATGAGGAGAGACAAGAATGTTTTTCTGATGGGAGAGGAAGTTGCAGAATATAATGGCGCCTACAAGGTAAGTCAGGGTATGCTGGCGGAGTTTGGCCCCGATCGTGTAATTGATACCCCCATTGCTGAATTAGGTTTTACTGCTATTGCCGTAGGAGCCGCTCAGAATGGCCTGCGTCCCATTGTTGAGTACATGACGTGGAATTTTGCCGTTTTACCTTTAGATCAGATATTGAATACTGCCAGTAAAATGAAGGCTATGAGCGGCGGACAAATCGGATGCCCTATCGTTTTCAGAGGGCCTAACGGAAGTGCAGGTCAGTTGGGGGCACAACATTCCACCGCTTTTGAAAGCATGCTGGCAAATATCCCCGGAATGAAAGTGATCTCACCTTCTAATCCATACGATGCAAAAGGATTACTAAAGAGTGCTATCCGTGATATGGATCCTGTATGCTTTATGGAAAGCGAAGTTATGTATGGCGAAAAAGGAGAAGTGCCGGAGGAAGAATACCTTATTCCCATAGGAAAAGCCGATGTAAAAAAACCTGGAACCGATATAACCATTGTTTCTTATAATAAAATGATGAAGGTGGCTCTTGGTGCTGCTGCCGAACTGGAGAAAGAAGGTATTAATGCCGAAGTCATTGATTTGCGTAGTATCCGTCCTCTTGATTGGAAAACCGTATTGGAAAGTGTAAAAAAGACAAATAGACTGGTAATTGTAGAAGAACAATGGCCTATGTGTTCCGTATCAAGTGAATTGGCTTACCGCATTCAAAAGGAAGGTTTTGACTATTTGGATGCTCCAATTCGCAGAATCACAAGTGTGGATGCTCCCATGCACTATGCTCCAAATTTGGCAGCTCTTGCTATACCGGATGTAGCCGGTACCGTTAAGTTGGTAAAAGAAGCCATGTATCTTAAAAAATAAGAGGGCGCTGGTTTTCAGGCATGCAATTGCACATACACTACGATAAACAGAAAGTAATTCAAGCACTCCGGTATCATTTTATTTCGCGTATTGAGATAAAAATTCTACTGATTGTGGTAAATGTTTTTGCCATATTGTCCGCAGGATTGTTTGCTTTTCACCTTGTACGGGCAACCCCGTTTTTAGTAAGTTCCTTATTATGGTTTGTTCTGATGCTCACATTCTGGTTTTGGATGCCAAGAGCTGTTTATAATCGAAGTGAAACCTTTCATGAAGATATTGACCTCCGTTTTCGGGAAGAGGATATATTATTAGAAACAAGCCGGGGTCATATCAATTGGGGGTATAAGAAATTTAAGTATTATATGGAAAGTCCTTTCTTTTTTCATTTATACATTACAGATAAATCTTTCTTTTTGATTCCTAAAGATGCTTGTGAACCACCCCATGATACTTTTGAGGTACGGAACTGGCTGAAACTAAAGATGGCTAAAAAGTAGGTTATCTCCTCATAAAAAACCAACACCCAACAAAATCAGGCTCAGGAAAACTATTCCTGTGGCTAAATAAGACCAAACAAAGTATTTCTTTTCTGTAAGAACCAAGCCCATCACTGTTAGGAGGGTGAGGAATCCCGCTTCCTGACGGGTAAAAAAGACCCCCCAAATAGTGGCAAGGACAAGTAAGTGGGTAATTAATGATTTAGGCTTTATTAAAATTGCTATACCTGCCCCCAACTCTAATGCGATAGAAACAACACTTAGGTAATAAGACATCGTTTTTGCTCCACTAAAGGGAGTTTTTAAAGCTTCAAATGTGGCACCTCCCGGATATATGCTGCGGCTACTTTCAAGAACCATCATATTGTAGGAGGTGATTTCCTGAAAACTAGCAGAAAGATGTTTCAGGGGCCATAAAAAATCGCCACGTTGCAGCATATAGTAAAAGTATGCACCTGAATAGTAATCGCTTGAAACTATTTTTTGTATCCCTGAAAATAAAAGAGCTAATCCTAGAATCAACTGTATATTTTTTCGAAGAATACCCGCATTTTGCTGCGTAATAAAAAAAACAAGGAACGCTAGCGAAAGATAAAGGGCTATAAATAAATGATTGGCTGCCTGAAAATAGGTTGTCAATAGCTTATATGAAAAAAACAAACTTAGGCTAAACCAAAATCCTATAGATTTTTGTGGCTTTTTTAAGAGAATGAACTGGGCTGCAATGGCCAGTAGAAATAGTAAATTGACCACGATACCTGTTGTTTGATATCTCACCAAAAACAAGATAACAAAGCCAAGAAACAACTGAATAGCAAGTTCTATGATTCGTTCGGGCTTTACCGAAGTAAATGCACCTGTGTATTTGTTCTTGTCATGGTTCAATGGCATGGCTTTTTATTGAGTGTATTCTGTGTTTGTGAAAGCCTCCGGAGGTGGTTTCGAGGTCGGGTTGCCAGATTTCCAATGCTATACTATTGTACTTTTTGAAGCTGCATATTTCCACAGCGAGCTTTTCGAGATTGGCTTTGAATGGTCTTCTAAACACATCTTTTTTTAGGTTATCCAGCCCAATTGGTAATTTTCCAAGGCTATCAATAGGACTCCATATATCCAGCCCATCCGCCCGAATCCAGATTTCGCTATGACCATAATGGATCGAGGAATACATGCCAAAACCGCCGCCCTTCCATGTGGTAAGGTTTTTGGTTTGTACAAAATACAACTGAAGGCAAGTTATAGCTAGCAGCAGTAATGCTATCCCGTATTTAAAAAGTAATAATTTCATAAATCCTGCCCATAAAAAGCGAGTACGCAACTGTAGCAATCAGTCGATTAAATTAGTTTTTTCTCCAATTTATGATGAGGGATGGTCACCTCCAAAAATGGATCTCCAACAACTTTGTAGCCCTGTTTTTCATAAAAACCAATAGCAGTATCCCTGGCATGCATGCTTAGGGTATTATAACCTTTATCTTTAGCCATTATTTCAGCAAACCTTAAGATTTGCTGGCCAACTCCTTTTCCCTGTATGGTATTTTTTACAGCCATTTGTCGCAGTCTTATAGTTTCGCCCGACTCATGAGTAAGCACACAACATCCTATGATTCTTCCATCATCAAAAGCTCCGATCAACAAATCTTTTTTATCGGCTTCGATATCCGATTCGGAGAAATCAAGTCCTAATGGTTTGCGGAGAATTTCAACTCTCAGCAGGAGCATCTGTTGATACTCCTCTGTCCCATAATCAATTTGGTGTAAAGGCATCAGTAAAAATAAAGGCCTTTATGATTGAAATCAAATTTTACCCATAAAAAAAGGAATTACCGAGCGATAATTCCTTCTTTATGGTATAAATGAAGACTTATTTCGTCTTTTTAGTTGTTTTTTTAGCAGCAGCTATAGGTTTTGCCCCTGTTTTTTTAACTTCTGCCTTAGCAGTAGCAGTTTTTTTTGTTACTGGTTTAGCTGCAACTTCTTTTTTAGCAGGTGTTATTTTAGCAGGTGCTACTTTAGCAGGTATAGCTTTAGCCGGTGCTTTTTTAGCTGCTTTTGCAGGTGCTTCTACAGGAGCGTTTTTAACAACAGGCTTTTTTGCTGTTTTGATTGGCTCTGTTACTACAACTGGAGTTACTTTCTCCGTTTTAGCTGCCTTTACAGGTTCTTTTTTAGCCTCGGTTTCAACTTTGATTATACAGTTTTCAATACCATATTTGCCATCATGGGCATAACCGTTTGCATTGCCATCATTTACCCAGCGGCCATCATTTAATAAATAGCGGTATTGATATTCACCGGGTTCCAATTCGGCGGTAACCTTTAAAGAACCATCATTTTGCTTTTTTAGTGGGAATCCAGTTTCGTGGTTCCACTGGTTGAAATCTCCAAGCAATAAACCTGATGTGGCTTCACCTGTAACTTCAGCAGAAACCTGGAAAACAACTTTTTTAGACATTTTATTCGTTTTTATTTAGTTAAATAATTTTTTACCATAAAACAACACGCAGAGTAGGTATAAAATATGTGTAAAACTTACACAACTATTCCAAAAACCCAAAAAGGTAACCTAAAACTAAAAAAGCTCGAATTTTCGCCAATAAAAAACAATATATTAACCTTCCAAGAGGCTTGGAATGGATTTTAAGCACAGTTATAAACTCAAACAGCACACTTATAGAATGGTGCCCTGTAATAAGAATGGGTCTGTTTACTTTTGCAAAAATTGTAAATTGACAATATAGGTTTACAGCAAAATACCCTTTGCGCTCCTTTTTTAAGATATTGCCCTTAACGAAAAAACGCCCGGCTTTGATAGCCGGGCTTTATTTTTACACTTATTTTTTAAGGATGCGAGTTGCCCGGTATATAAGTCTAGGATTTTTCTTTTTGGTTTTCATGGTCAGTATTGCCTATACTCAACAATATAACTATGTGCAATATACTGCAAAAGATGGCCTTGCAGGTTCTACAGTATATGATGCCTGTCAGGATAAAAATGGTTTTATTTGGTTTGGAACCGATAATGGACTGAGTCGTTTTGATGGAAAAAACTTCAAGAATTATACGGTTGAAGATGGGTTACCTGATAATGACGTACTTGTTGTAAGAAATGATTTAAAGGGTAGGCTTTGGTTAGGTACTTTCAGTAAGGAAATTTGCTACTTGTATAATGGAAAAATATTTAATAAGTACAACGACAGCCTTATTGCAAAGCTAAATTTCAGGCAAAGTAT